>CALZLE010000070.1 GCA_945788205.1 uncultured Desulfuromonadales bacterium | reverse complement strand
CTTCGATCTCTGTTGAACAAACCGTTGATTCTTTGCGTAAGGCTGGCAACTTCTTGTTACAGCGTGATGAAGATGTCAAAGTTTCCCTGCGGCCGCAACAGCAGCCCGGTCACTACTATCTGTTTGCTAACTCGCCGGACGGCAACCATATTTTTTCCTCGGTCCAAGAGTTTCTCCATCGACGGTCACTTCACTTTCGGGTTATTTGCCATCCTATTCTGCCCATCCATCGGATTGATGGAACCCTGTCACAGGTAGAAGAGAGGAGTCAGGAGTTATCCAAAGAATCATTCCTTTGGTTGGAGCTTGAGCAGTTTCCCAAACGCTTAATCGAGGAAGTAGAGCTTGGAATAAGGAAAATTATTACTGCGGCTTTAAAGGTCAGCTCGTATCGTCAGCAAACCTTGCAGCAGTTGAATGATCTCTCGAAAGCAGACAATTTACAGCGCTTCGCTGACCTGTTTGATTGGTTGCAGGCAGATAACTTTATTCCGGTGGCCAGTCGTTGCTATTGCTACAACAAGGCCGATGGCGATGATGATGTCGTTGAGCAGGAAGGTAAATCGCTTGGCCTGCAGAAGTTTTACGAACAACCGTTTGATGTGCATATCGAACCTGTTGCATTAAAGGCGCCGGCTGTCACCAAGATGCATGGTCACGGTATCGATGTCGCTCTGGAAAAAACCGAATTACGGTGCCCGTTACATCATTTTGAACGCTTGTCCTATCTCGGTTTCCGGCAGCCGATCGGCACAGACAGCTATTGTGAACACGCCTTCTGGGGGTTTTACACCCAGCAGAGTATCGATGTGAACACCTCATCAATCCCAGCTTTGCGCAAGAGAATCGAAGCAGCCTTGGTACAATTGAACATTCCGCACGACAGTCACAATTATCGAAAAACCATTCAGATCATCAATACCTTCCCCAAGGTGGAGCTGTTCTTGATGGGGGATGATGATCTGCGCCGGATGATTCGATCTTTTACTCAGATGCATCGTCAAGCCGGAGTCAAAGTTGTTGTTGCTCCAAGTTTATCTGAGTCGGGGCTGACATTGTTGCTGACCATGCCAAAAGAATTTTACTCGGCTGACCACATCAATCGGATTGAAAATTATATTAAGCGTTATCTCAAAGCGAAATCGATTGAGTCACATTTGATTCATCTGTCTTCAAACTATCTGAGTTTACATGTCAATTTACGTCTGAAGCAAAAAGAGGTGTTCATCGAGCTGCAGCAGCTTGAGCAGGGTTTGACACGCTTGACTCTGCCCTGGGAGTTGAAGTTTCGTGATCTTTTGGAAAAAAATTATGCAGCCGATTCTTTTGATGTCTGGGAACGCTACATCAAGGCTTTTTATCAGGACTATCGGTCTCGCACCCATCCTCGTTTCGCAGTGCGTGATGTCCGGAACATCGAGCAGCTATTACGCGATCAGCAGGATTCCTTCGATATCTGGGGCCCGTTTCACGAAAAGGATGACTACTACCGGTTGCAGTATTACAGCTTACAGGAAAGCTATTTAAACGATCTGATGCCGTTTCTGGAGAACCTTGACCTGTGTGTTATTGAAGAAGTCGATTTTTCATTACAGATCAGTGATAAGCAGGTCTATATCAAGAGCTTCGCAATACGGCCGAACGCCATCGGCTCGATCAGTTTCCAGGAGTTGAAGCCACTATTGGTTGATGCCTTGCTGGTCATGAGCAGCAAGGAGGTGGAAAACGATTATTTACACCGGCTGTTGTTGTTGACTGGATTGTCCTGGAAAGAGATTGATGTCTTTCGTGGTTATCGCAATTATTATTTTCAACTTGGTTGTCCATTCACCAAGCGCCGAGTCGCCTTTACTCTGATTAACAACGCTAACGTTGCTTTGTTGCTGTATCGTTATTTCGAAGGACGTTTTAAGCCGAACGATGCCTGGAATGATGTGATGGATCGTGATTTAGCTGCGCTCTCGCCGATTCGCCAGGAATTGTCAGCGGCACTTGAAGAGGTCTCTGACCCTAACGAAGACCGGATTCTGCGGACCCTGTTTAACCTCATCGACTCGACGGTTCGAACCAACTTTTATCTTCGCTGTGATCAGGAGGATTATTTCTTCTCCTTTAAGATCAGCACGCTTGGTGTTATCGATATGCCAGCTCCGCGGCCGTTGTACGAAGTTTATGTTCATTCCGCGACAATGGAAGGTCTGCATCTACGCGGCGGCAAGGTTGCCCGCGGCGGTATTCGCTGGTCGGATCGTCCCGACGATTTCCGCACCGAGGTGCTCGGTTTAGTCAAGGCTCAAACAACCAAAAATGCGGTCATTGTACCTGTCGGCTCCAAGGGTGGATTTATTACCAAACGCAGCAGTACTGATCGGGAAGTGATGGGCGAGTATGTCAAGCAGGCGTACCAGACACTGATGCGCGGTTTGCTCGATCTGACTGATAATCGTACTGAAGCCGGAGTTGTCAGGCCGGAAGGGATCATCGCTTATGATGATCAGGATTCTTACCTGGTTGTTGCCGCTGATAAAGGGACAGCACACCTGCCCGATACGGCGAATGCGGTCAGTGAATCCTACGGGTTCTGGCTGGGCGATGCTTTTGCCAGCGGTGGGTCCCATGGCTACGATCATAAAGAACTCGGTATTACCGCCCGAGGGGCTTGGGAGAGCGTTAAACGTCTGTTCCGTGAAATGGGACACAATACCCAGGAACAACCATTCACGGTCGTTGGTATCGGTGATATGGGCGGCGACGTGTTCGGGAATGGAATGCTTCTGTCACGCAAGATTAAGTTGCGAGCGGCATTCAACCATATGCACATTTTCCTCGATCCAGACCCAGATCCGGAAATCTCTTTTGTCGAACGGGAGCGTTTGTTCAACCTGCCACGTTCGACCTGGGAGGATTACAATTCTGATCTTATCTCCGAGGGTGGTGGTGTCTTTTCACGCAGCCTGAAAGAGATTCCGATTTCGCCGCAGATCGGTAAATGGCTCGGTATCCGGCAGAAGACTATCGATGTCCTCGGACTGATTCAACTCCTGTTAAAAGCGGAGGTCGATCTGCTCTGGAATGGTGGTATCGGTACTTATGTTAAGGCCACCACGGAAACTCAAGAAAATGCCGGTGATCGGGCGAATGATGCGGTGCGTATCGATGCCACGGAGCTACAAGCCAAGGTCGTTGGTGAAGGTGGAAATCTGGGGATGACGCAGTTGGCGAGGATTGAGTTTGCCAAAAATGGCGGTCGACTCAATACTGACGCCATCGACAATTCGGCCGGAGTTGACAGCTCTGATCATGAGGTCAACCTGAAGATCCTGCTGCAAGTTTTAAAGCAGGAGAAGTTGGTCACCAGTACCGACGCTGGCTATCAGCTGCTGGATGAGATGGAGGAGAATGTCTGCCAGGACGTACTGGCAAACAACTATACGCAGACCTTGTCGATTTCTCTGGATGAAATGCGCTGTCAGGATGATGTTGAGCCGTACCTTGAATTGCTTGACCGGCTGGGTCGTTCCGGACTGCTCGACAGGCGTGGCGAATATTTGCCGGATCGAAAAGAAGTCGCAACCCGCCAGCCGAATTCACTGTTGCGTCCAGAGCTTTCAGTGTTGTTGGCATACAGCAAAATGTTTCTTTATCGTGCGCTGCTAGAAACTGAGCTGCCAGACAATAAGGTGCTCAACCAGCTGTTGCTCGACTACTTCCCGCAGAGGGCTGTCGATCAGTATTCCTCATCACTGCCAAGCCACCCTCTGGCCAAAGAAATTACCGCAACCATGTTAACGAACCGGGTTGTTGACCAGGCAGGAAGTACTTTCTGCCAGACCCTGAGCCGTTTAACCGGTCGCAGTCAGGTGACGGTGGCGAATTTTTATCTTGTTTTTGATTATATGCTGGGTGGTCGTGAAATGCGTCAAGCATTATTCGAGCTTGATAACAAGATAACCACGGAACTGCAATACAATCTATTGATGAAGCTGGAGGACGTGTTGCGTTCCTACTGCTCTTATGCGTTGAGTAGTGGTATGGAATTGCCGTCAAGTGCGGCCGATCTACAGAGTATAGTCGAGCAGCTGCAACAGTATACGGAGTTGTTGCCCAAGGTTTTAGCAACGAGGTCATGGCAGCAGTGTGAAGCCGAACGGGACAAGCTGGTTGCTGAAGGCATTTCTTTGGAGATCGCCCGCAAATTTGCCGCCCTGAAATATCTTGCGGACTTCTTGCCTCTGATCAGCATGGTTCCGATTTCGGGTCAAAATCTTGATCAATTGGCTCGCATGAAGGTGTTGGTCGATGAAAAACTGGCCAGCGACACAATCTTTGAAATGCTGGAGCAGGTGCCGGTTCGTGATCGTTGGGATCGCCGCGCGAAGGAGTCCTTGCTCGGCTCCATGCACTCTGTTATGGTTCGAATCGTTCAGCAGGTCGCCATGGATTGCGCTGAAGATCCCCGTCAGTTTTTTATTCAAAGACGTCAAAAGCTGCGTTCCTTTGAGGGCTTGCGACAATCTCTGGTCACGGAAGAACCGCGAAACTTTCATCCCTTTACGGTTCTGTTGCGCACTTTGGATAATTTTTTGGCCGGCTAGCCTGTCCAAAATGTTGAATTATTCGGGGCAGACGGATGATCGTCTGTCCTTTTTATTTAAAGGTGATTGCTTATGCAGAAGAGACAGCTCGGCCCTTGCGTGACATATTTTCCCCAACCGACCTCGATTATTACATCGATAGATCAAGCCGGGACAGCAAACCTGATGACCGCTTCATGGGTCGGAATTGTCAGCAAGACTCCGCCGACGATGGCTGTGTCGCTGCATAAGGGGCGCAAGACATACGAGAATATCCTGCAAACAAAAGAATTTGTCGTCAACATGGTGCCCGCATCACTGGCGGTTGAGGCTGATTATTGTGGCATTCGCAGTGGTCACAAAGAGATCAAATCGGAGGCTTGCGGACTTTCCCTCGAGCCCGCCGAACAGGTTAAGGCGTCGCTGTTGGTTGAGTCACCACTGAACGTAGAGTGTCGTTTTGTTCAGGAGGTTGAATTGGGGGAATATCGACTCGTTATGGCAGAAATTCTGCAGATTCATGCTGCCGAGTCAGCTTTTGATGAATCTGGTACAATGGACGTTCGTCGTTTTGATCCACTTGTCTACCTTGGCGGGGTTCGTGAGTATTGGGATCTGGGTAATAAGCGGGCGCAAGCCTATACTGATGGGAAGCGGCTGGTCGGGGGGAAGTGAGGCAACGATTTTCATGAGAAAAAAGCACCATCTTTACCGAAAAGTTGGTAGACAAATAAAAGATCGCTGTGATATATCGTAAACGCCTTTATGCAGGTGGCCCGGGACTCGTACCGGAGCTAAGACTTGCGGGCTATTGTCCACATACCGCCTGGATCGCTTGTGACCGGGACGGAAGGTGATACGCCACGATCAGAGGTACTCTCACTCTGTTTGCCCTAATGCCTTTCGTTTGTTGCGAAGGGCATTTTTTGGTTTAAGACTAGGGAAATACTAGTGAATAAACAAAAGACAATTCTTGATATTGGCCTGATGAAACAGCAGCAGGAAAAAATTTCCGTGCTGACGGCCTATGATTATCCCTTTGCCAAATTGATGGACAGTGCTGGAATCGACATCATTTTGATCGGGGATTCGGTCGGCTCGGTGGTTTCCGGATACGATAATACCTTGCCGGTGACGTTGGATGAGATGATCTATCATACCCGCGCTGTTGTGCGTGGCAGTGAGCAGGCGTTGATCGTGACCGACATGCCGTTTATGAGCTATCAGATCAGCAAAGCCGATGCTCGTCTGAATGCCGGACGGTTAGTTAAGGAAGCCGGAGCGCATGCCGTTAAGCTGGAAGGTGGCGAGCACATGGCCGAAACGATTCGGGCGATTGTCGATATTGATATCCCGGTGATGGGGCATATTGGTTTGACGCCGCAATCGATTCATCGTATGGGCGGTTTCAAGGTTCAGGGGCGGCAAGAAGAGCACGCGCGCAAAATCATCGCCGACGCTAAAGCTGTGGAACAAGCCGGTGCGTTTT
Organism: uncultured Desulfuromonadales bacterium; assembly: GCA_945788205.1. Classification (GTDB taxonomy): domain Bacteria; phylum Desulfobacterota; class Desulfuromonadia; order Desulfuromonadales; family Geopsychrobacteraceae; genus Malonomonas. The sequence goes on along the minus strand of CALZLE010000070.1, from coordinate 10,809 downwards.
CGATGGTGTTGGAAGGAATCCCGCGCGATCTGGCCAAAGAGGTCACAGAAGCGGTCAGTATCCCGACGATCGGGATCGGAGCGGGTGCCGATTGCGACGGTCAGGTGCTGGTCATCCACGATATCCTCGGGCTTTGCGATAAGTACTCACCGAAATTCGTCAAACGCTACGCTGATATTTCGGAGGTCATTTCGCAGGGCATCACGGACTACATTTCTGAAGTCAAGGCGGGTGAATTTCCGACCCTTGACCACTCCTTTAAATAATCTGTTATGGAAATTGTCTCTACAGTTGCAACGATGCAGCAGCGAGTCTCCGATGCCAGAGCGAAGGGGCAGAAGATTTCGTTTGTGCCGACCATGGGTTATCTTCATCAGGGTCACCTGTCTCTCCTAGAGGAGGGCCGGAAACAGGGCGATCTGTTGGTCCTGTCGATTTTTGTCAATCCGACCCAGTTCGGTCAGGGGGAAGACTTTGAGGAATATCCCCGTGATTTAGATCGTGACGCCGAACTTGCTGAGACGTCTGGTGTCGATATCATCTTTGCGCCAATGGCGTCGGAGATGTACCCCAAAGGTTACGCGACCTATGTCGATGTCGAAGGGATTACCGAACTGCTCTGTGGTGCCAGTCGGCCTGGCCATTTTCGCGGCGTGACGACGGTTGTCAGCAAGCTGTTTAACATCGTACAGCCGCAGGTTGCGCTGTTTGGCAATAAAGATTTCCAACAACTGGCGGTGATTCGGCAGATGGTTTTCGATCTAAATATGCCGATCGAAATTATCGGTATGCCGATTTTCCGTGAAAACGACGGACTGGCAATGAGTTCGCGCAATGTCAATTTAAGTGACGAGCAGCGCCAGCAGGCTTTGGTGCTGTCCCGGTCGCTGGCAACGGCAAAACGGCTGGCATCTGTCGGTGATATCGACTGTCGTGAGATTATCGCTACGCTGAAAAAATCGATTTCCGCACAGCCCGATGCGCGGATCGATTATCTCAAGATCTGTCACCAGCGAACATTGGAGGAACAAACCCGTGTGGACTCCGACTCTGTGTTGCTGCTCGCCGTTTTTTTTGGCAAGACCCGTTTGATCGACAACGGTTTTCTTCTCGGATAGAATGAAGATCTGCATTTAAACTGACCCGTTATGGGGAGTAAGTTGATGACGAAGAAAGAAATGGCCCAGGCCAATCTGGAAAACTTGTACCGGATTTTTACTGTTCCAGAAGCGCCCGATTCGACTCTCGGCGAGATTGATCAGGCGATCAGCGACAATGTCACTGGTTTTCTGCAGGAACACGTCGTTGCTCTCGAACGGGAAATGGAAGAGATCGAGAAGGATTTTGCCGATCCGCGTATCCCTGAAGAACCAACCTTTGTTTCCGAATACACCGAGTTTGTCAAAGAAAAATTGGTTGCCCAGTCGGTGCACACCGCGGCTCCAAGTTTTGTTGGTCACATGACTTCGGCGCTCCCTTATTTTATGTTGCCGCTCTCGCGGATCATGACCGCACTCAACCAGAACCTGGTAAAGGTCGAAACTTCCAAAGCCTTCACACCGATGGAGCGACAGGTGCTGGCCATGCTGCATCGCTTGGTTTACAACCGCGATGACAGCTTCTATCCGGATTGGATCCATAAAAGCCAACATGCCCTGGGGTCTTTCTGCTCGGGGGGGACTATCGCCAATATTACCGCTCTCTGGGTGGCGCGTAACCAGCTCTGTGGTCCGGCTGGCGATTTCAAAGGGATTGCACAAGAGGGGCTGTTTAAGGCGTTACAGCATCTCGATTGCAACGGTCTTGCCGTGTTGGTGTCCCGTCGTGGCCACTATTCCCTCGGCAAAGCGATCGATGTACTCGGGCTTGGCCGTGATAATCTGGTGCTGGTCGACACCGATGAAAACAATCGGATTGATATGGCGAAGCTGAGAAAAGAACATGCGCGACTGAAAGAGCAGGGCGTTCGTACGCTGGCGATTGTCGGTATTGGCGGAACGACAGAAACCGGAAACGTAGACCCTCTCGATGAAATGGCGGATTTTGCCGCAGAAATCGGGTGTCACTTTCACGTCGATGCAGCCTGGGGCGGCCCGACACTCTTTTCCGAAACGCATCGACATCTGTTGAACGGAGTTGAGCGGGCTGATTCGGTCACCATCGATGCCCATAAGCAACTCTACGTGCCGATGGGAGCGGGGATGGTGCTGTTCAAAGATCCGACCGCGCTCTCGGCCATCGAACATCATGCCGCATATATCCTGCGCCACGGCTCTAAAGATCTGGGTAGCCATACGCTGGAAGGCTCGCGACCCGGCAAGTCGATGCTGGTCCATGCCGGGCTCTCGATTATCGGCCGTAAAGGCTACGAGTTGTTGATCGATCTGGGCATTGAGCGCGCCCGTCAGTTTGCCGATAAAGTCAATCAACACCCCGATTTTGAACTGATGAGTGAGCCGGAGCTGAACATTTTGACCTATCGCTATAATCCTGCTTGGCTGCAGGAAGCGTTAGCCACAGCGACTCCAGAACAGACCACACATGCCAACGAACTCCTCGATCTGCTGACCCGCTTGGTGCAGAAATTTCAGCGTGAAGCGGGTAAAACTTTTGTTTCGCGGACCCGGTTGCGGGCTGCACGCTACGACAATGAAATTCTGACCGTTTTTCGCGTAGTGTTGGCCAACCCTCTCACCACTGAAGAAATTTTATCAGCAGTCTTGGAGGAGCAATGTGCTATTATCAAGCGCAAAGAGATACAGGTTTTGCTGGTCGCGCTGAAAGGTGTCTTCGTCCCTTTTGACCGAATCCGCAAGGCCTGCTAACCCTTGCATGGATCGCTGTTTTGGCTCGAATATATAGCGCAAAATATTTAGTATCAGGGGACGCCCCGCCGATTGTTGGTGGGGCGTTGCTCGATCTGGATGGTCAGATCGCTGCGGTAGGCTCTTTGGCCGATCTGCAGCGTGCTCACCCGACCGTTGACGTGGTTGCCTATGCCGATGCGGTACTGGCGCCACTGCTGGTGAATGCCCACACCCATCTGGAATTAACCGAGTTTCCAACGTGGGCGAAAAGTGCCGATGAAACTGCACAACCGGAAAGCTTTGTCGATTGGATTTTACGCCTGATCCGGGTCAAGCGAACGCTGAGCAAAAAGGATTACGCCAATTCGATTGCCAGCGGCATTCAACAATCGATTTCGGCCGGAACCGGTGCAGTTGGCGATATTCTCTCACAACACGCCAGTCGCAAAGTCTATCAGGGGTCGATGTTGCACGGGACCTTGTTCTTGGAAAGTCTTGGGCAGGATCCGGGCATCATCAATAAAATTAAGCGTGAGTTACGTTCAATTCTCGCAGAAGAGCAAGTCGGTCAAGTTACCTTGGGGCTTTCCCCCCATTCGCCCTACACGATCAGCGCTGATTATCTGGCGGAGATTTTTTCGAAATGCCGTCGGCAAAAATTGCCCTGCACTACGCATCTGGCCGAGTCACCCGCCGAAGTTGATTTTATTCAGCAAGGTGCTGGCAGTATTGCTGATGAGTTCTATCCGTTTATCGGTTGGGAATACCTGATTCCGAAAGGGACTGGCTGCCGGCCCGCAGAATATTTGTATAAACAGGGTGGCTTGTTCCCGGGCAACTTGTTGGTTCACGGAGTCCAGCTTGATTCAGCTGAAATAGAACTGCTGGCTGCGCACAAAATGCACCTGGCGCTCTGTCCTCGCTCCAACGCAATGCTCAACGTGGGCAAAGCCCCGGTCGCCGAATTGCTTGCTGCGGGGGTGAACCTTTGCCTCGGTACTGACAGTATGGCGAGCAATGAAAGTCTTTCGGTTTGGGATGAATTGGCTTTCGCGCACAGCTGGTTCGATGGTGCCGTCGATGCGCCGACACTGTTGCGAATGGCAACTCTTGGTGGGGCAGAAGCGCTAGGTTTGGCGGAAACCCTCGGGTCTTTAAGTGTTGGTAAGATGGCTGGCTTTCAAGTGTTGCAGCCTGGCACCGCTTTTGATGAAAATGAACTTTACGATTACCTCGCCGCTCCCGGGCGAACAGAGGATGTGGTGCAGGTTTTTCATCAGGGTAGTGCCTGTCTGTCTGGACTTTAGGGAAGAGTGTGATTGAAGAATACGGCACCGTTATTGAGTTGAAAGAAGGGCAGGTTGCTGTGGTGATGTGCCAGCGCAACAGTGCTTGCGACCATTGTCCGTCGAGCGGGGCCTGTAACGTCGGTGATGACAGCGAAACGATGCTGGTCGATGCGTTTAACGCCATCGGGGCAAATATAGACGACCGGGTGAAAGTCGTTACCAGCACCAAACATTTTTTACAGTCCTCTTTTGTGCTTTACATTGTGCCGATAATCGGGTTATTGATCGGTGCCCTGATCGGTCAGGAGCTTGGCGAAAATAGCAACTTTGGAATTGATCCATCGCTATTGTCAGCGTTGATGGCTGTCGCATTTTTGCTTGTTACATGCGTAATTATCAGGGTTGCAACCGGCAAGTTGAAGCGCGAGGTTTTTATGCCCCGCATTGTTGAAAAACAAACAGACTTGAATCGCCAGACGGAAGAGCCGCAGCATGGGCATTAAGATCATCGCCACTAATAAAAAAGCCTATCACGACTACTATATCGACGACACATTCGAGGCCGGGATTGTTCTGACTGGCACTGAGGTTAAGTCGATTCGTACCGGGAAGGTGAATCTGAAAGAATCCTTCTGCCGAATCAAAGACGGTGAGGTGTTCATCAATAATATGAACATCAGTCCCTACGAGCATGGCAACAGAGAGAATCACGATCCGACCCGCATGCGTAAGCTGTTGTTACATCATGCTGAAATCGACAAATTGATTCGATTGACTGAGCAAAAAGGGATGGCGATGGTGCCGACCAAGATCTACTTCAAGCGAAATTACGTGAAGTTGGAGATCGGTATTGGCCGGGGTAAAAACCTGCACGACAAACGGCAAACGTTAAAGACAAAAGAGGCCGATCGTGAGATGGCCAAGGCGTTAAAGAGTGTCTTTCGCTAGCTTGGCAAGACCTTTTTATTGTGAGATAATGGTTAAGCTAGTTTCTTTTAACTGATTGAAAAATAGTTCTTTTAAAGAATTGGGGGTGTCAAGGTTTCGACGGGGGACGGAAACGAAGTGCAGCATGCCGGAGTGGGCTGGCTCCGTAACAAGCCCAACTTAACTAAACGCAGACACTGACGTTAGTTACGCACTAGCAGCTTAATGCTGCTACGTCTCTTCATTCATCGCCTGTGTGGTTGATGAGACGTTAATTTAGCAGGCTAGTTTCAGAGAATGTCTGTGGCTCTGGAGCGAAACTTAAGCAGACTCGCCTGATGAATATCCTGTCTATGGGAGCTTCATCCGGTTAATTCAAATCATAGACTATGCATGTAGAAGCCTTACGTGGAAAGCTTTCGGACGCGGGTTCGATTCCCGCCACCTCCACCAATTAAAGTAGAAGGCCAGTTCCTCGGAGCTGGCCTTCTCTTGTTCGCTGTTAGGACTTGCAATTAATTAGCGCAGTATTTAACAGCCTCTTCGGCTATCGCGTTCTGCACTGTTTACTTGTCGGAACTTTGCCAAGTTGGTTAGAAGCTGTTCTCTATGACCAATTCGTCGAGTGAGAGTTGGCCCGGTTTCGGCCATGAGTCTTGAGTTTTTTTACCAATAGCTAGCAACGGTCCCATCACATGCCCCTCGGGCAGGCTGATAAGTTCGGCGACCTTTTCTATGTCAAAGCCGATCATCGGGCAGGTATCGTAGCCCATTGCCTTGGCGGCGAGCATGATGGTCTGCATCGCCATGCCGATTGAGCGTTGGGCCTCATCACGCTGGAGCCACTCCCGACCGTCATGGAACGGACCCATCCAATTGATCAGTAAGTCATTTATCTCGGATGGAGCGTTCTGCCAATAGCGCTGAGGTTCCTTCTGCCAGGCCTTCATATCCGCAGTCATAAGAATCAGCAGTGAAGCATCAGTCATTTGTGCCTGGTCGTTGCCGAACTCCACGCGGATTTTTTTTCGCAGTTCCGAATCGCGGATAATGACGAATCGCCAGTGCTGAATATTGAAGCTGGTCGGTGACTGGATAGCGGCTTCAAGGAGCTTTAATTCTTCAGCTTTGCTGAGCTTATGATCGGGATCATAGTGCTTGACGGCCCGACGCTGGTAAATTGCCTCAAAGGTTTCCATTGCGAACTCCTTCCTTTGTTAGATGATGTTTCTAGAAAGTATATCTGCACCCTAGAAATAATCATCGAGTGTCAGAAGTATTTTCAGGTACATGTGGTCTAGCTTCTATGGATAATATTTCTAATAAGTCGTTAAAGGTTGCGAGTATTGTGTCGTTAAGGCCTTAAGTCGTCAGATTTGACATTTTGTCATCATGCCTGTATTGTTGTTACTCGTCATCTATTGCGAGTATGCTCTTTTTTTCATGTTAATTCGTCAAAGGAGTCGATCTTGAACTTTGAAGAGTTGATGGACGATCAGTCTGTGTTGCTTGAAATGGGGCAGCGGTTATCTCAGCGGCGGGTGGAGATGAACCTAACGCAGGCCGAGCTGGCAAAAGAAGCGGGCGTTTCTAAGCGGACGATTGAGCGGGTTGAGGCGGGGGAATCGACTCAAACCGCGACATTGATCCGTATTCTGCGGGTTTTGCAGCTGCTGACTAACCTTGATGCTTTGTTGCCTGAGAGCGGTCCGCGACCGATGGATCTGCTCAAGCTGCGCGGCAAACCGCGTCAGCGGGCATCATCAAAAAAACGTCAGAAATCGAGAGGGCAAGATTGGTCCTGGGGTGAGGACGCATGAATGGTGTTGCCGAGGTTAAGCTTTGGGGGCGTACGATTGGCGCTGTTGCTGTCGGGGCAGAGGGGACGGTCGCTTCTTTTGAATACGATTCGGACTTCATTCGCAGCGGCATTGAGATTGCCCCTTTGACCATGCCGCTCGCACCGCGAGTCTATTCTTTCCCTGCATTATCTAAAGAAACCTTTCACGGGCTGCCGGGTTTGTTAGCTGATTCTCTGCCGGACCGATTTGGTAATGCGTTGATCGATGCCTGGCTGGCGACTCAGGGTCGGAGTTCCGATTCGTTTAATGCTGTTGAGCGGCTCTGTTATACAGGCATCCGTGGTATGGGAGCCCTCGAATATGTCCCCCAGATTGGTCCGCGAACCCGGCAAGCTTCTGATATCAGCATTGATCAGTTGGTTGAGTTGGCCTCTGAAATTTTAACTTTACGCAACAATCTGACAGCTTCTTTTAACGAGCAGGGCAAGGAAGAGGCTTTGCGCGATATTCTGCGGGTTGGGACGTCTGCCGGTGGTGCGCGAGCCAAGGCGGTGATTGCCTGGAACCCTGAAAGTAACGAAGTTCGTTCCGGGCAGGTTAAAGCTGATCCTGGTTTTCAGCATTGGTTGCTTAAGTTCGATGGTGTGTCTGGGAATAAGGACAAGGAACTGGAAGACCCAACCGGTTTCGGCGCAATCGAATACGCTTATTCTCGGATGGCGACCGATGCTGGAATCGATATGCAGCCCTGTCGGTTGTTGGCGGAGAGCGGACGGCAGCATTTTATGACCAAGCGTTTCGATCGCGCTGATGATGGCACCAAGATTCACATGCAGTCTCTCGGAGCTCTGGCGCATTTTGATTACAATCTGGCCGGGGGCTATGCGTACGAGCAGGCATTGCTGGTTATTCGTCGATTAGGCCTGTCGATGGATGTTATCGAAGAGCAATTCCGGCGGATGGTGTTTAATATCGTGGCCCGGAATCAGGATGATCATGTTAAAAATATTGCTTTTTTGATGGACAAGTCCGGTCGCTGGTCGCTTGCTCCCGCTTTTGATGTGACTTACAGCTATCAGCCGACAGGTCGCTGGACATCGACCCACCAGATGACGCTAAACGGCAAACGTGACAGTTTCACTCTCGAAGATTTTCGCTGCTGCGCTCGGGCTGTAAACATGAAGAGGGGCAGGGCTGAGGCGATTATCGATGAGGTGCAGCGTGTGGTGGCCTGTTGGCCAGGATATGCTGATGAGGTCGGTATCTCGGTCGACTGGCGCGAGAGAATATCCCGAACATTAAGAGTGGAGAAATTTTGTTAAAATTGCTGAAAAAAATTCCATACTCCATCCTTCTTCCGGTCGCTTTGATTCTTGGGCTCTCTCCCTTTGTCCCGGAACCACATCTGTTTGAAAAAATCCGTTTGCTGGTTGCCGGTCAACTTGTTCGGCCGATCGATATTTTTGATTTGTTGCTGCATTCTTCGCCGTTGTTTTTGATACTGTTAAAGGCCATTGTTTCGAAAAAGTGATCGTGAATTTGCTCTCTGGGAAACGGTATGCAACGACTAATAGCGATAGGTGACATTCACGGACAGCAGGAAATGTTATGTGATCTGATGGCGCAGATTGCACCGCAGCCAGAAGATCAGTTCGTTTTTCTCGGTGATTACATCGACCGCGGTCCTGAATCTCCGGCGGTGCTCGATTGGTTGATCGACTTTCAGCAACAATATCCCAAAACAGTTTTTCTGCGTGGCAATCATGAACAGATGTTGCTTGATGCGGTTTCAGCGGCGGAACGTAAGCTGAGCGGTAATAATAATTTTATGCATGATTTTCTTTCGTTGCGCAGCAACGGGCTGCCGGGCCCGGTTTTTTATTTTATCGGTTGTGGTGGGCAGGAAACGGTGGCAGCTTATAGTTCCGGGCAGCCCGATTTAGACCCCTGTAAAGTTTTGACCGCAATTCCATCAAGCCATCTCAGGTTTTTACGCCAGACCTGCTTTTATCACCTGCAGGATCATTTTATGTTTGTCCACGCTGGGGTTGATCCAAAGGACATCACGGGTGAAAAACGGAACAATCAAGCCTTTTTGTGGCAACGCGAGCCTTTGTGGAAAGCCGCCAAAGGTTGGACTAAGGTTGTTGTGCATGGTCATACGCCGGTCTCTGAGCCGTATTTTAGCCAATTGGAAATTAATCTCGATACTGGTGCTGGCTATGGCGCGTGTTTAACCGCTTGTGACGTCCTAACGCAGCAGGTCTGGCAATCTTTGCCGGTGTCCGACTAGCGCTCCACGCCTTTTGCTTGACAATTCACCCCGCGAACGTGTCTATTTCACTTTTTAACTGGTCAGTTTTGCTTTGATTTCTGGAATGTTTACATGTCGTTAACACTCGCTATTGTTGCCGTTATTGGCGGTTTGGCCCTTCTGGTCTGGAGCGCCGATCGTTTTGTTGAGGGAGCTGCTGCTACCGCTTATCACGCTGGAATGCCGACTTTGTTGATCGGTATGGTGGTGATCGGTTTCGGAACCTCGGCACCGGAAATGGTTGTCTCCGCCTTCTCAGCCGTTCAGGGGAACCCAGGTCTTGCTCTCGGTAACGCCTACGGGTCTAATATCACCAATATTGCCCTGATCCTTGGATTGACTGCGTTGCTGAGCCCGATAGCGGTCAAGTCGAGCGTTCTGCGCAAGGAATTGCCGATTCTGGTGGTGATAACTCTTCTGGCCGTCGGACAGCTGTTTGACGGTTTTATCAGCCGTGCCGATGCCTGGGTATTGCTCGGTGTGTTTTTTGTTCTGATGGGCTGGTCGATCTGGCAGGGGATGCGGCATAGGAGTGATAGTTTGCAGGATGATGTTGATGTTACTTTAGAGGTGACGTCGATGCCGTTAAAGCCTGCTCTGTTCTGGCTGGTCGTTGGCATGTTGCTGCTGGTTGTCAGTTCGCGGATACTGGTGTGGGGAGCGGTTGATATTGCTCGTATGTTCGGGATCAGTGATTTGATTATCGGTCTGACGGTTGTGGCGATTGGAACGTCTTTGCCGGAGTTGGCTTCGGCGATTGCCGCGACGCGCAAAGGGGAGCACGACCTCGCACTCGGCAATGTGCTCGGCTCTAACCTGTTTAATACGCTGGCAGTGGTCGGAATTGCCGGGTCGATTCATCCGATGCCGGTTGCGACGGAGGTTCTCTGGCGGGATTGTACTGTGATGGGGGGAGTGACTCTGTTGTTGTTGCTGTTCGGGATCGGTTTCCGTGGCCCCGGGCGAATCAATCGTCTGGAGGGAGCAGGGTTGCTGGCAATTTATGTCGCTTATAATGCTTATTTGATTTCTCAGGTTGTGAAAATAGCAGCTTAAACCAGATAACGATTGGAGCGAGGATGCAAGAAGCTCTCGAACAGGTTGTCGAATCAGCTCTCAGTGAGCAGCCATATTTTTCCAAGCCACTGTTTGGTTATGCCGATCTGAACGATCCTCTTTTTGCGACTTTCAAGCAGGTAATCAGTTCAGAACACATGACCCCCGCCGAAGCGTTTGCGCATCGCTATCAGCAGCAGCCACAGCAGGGGACTGTTGTCGTCTGGGTGTTGCCGATCATTTCTGACACGATCCTGTCAAATCACAAGGAGACCGAATTCCCTTCAAAGGAGTGGGCTCACACTCGACATTTTGGCGAACAGGCGAATGATCGGGTGCGAAAGATTGCGGCTGATTATCTGATTGAGCAAGGTTATCGGACGGTTGTTCCGCCGATGTTGGAGCAGTGGTTTGCAAGTTATGACGATTGCGTCTCCAATTGGTCTGAGCGCCATGCGGCCTTTGTTGCCGGGCTCGGCAGTTTTGGTCTGAGTGATGCCCTGATTACCGATGTTGGCGTTTGTCATCGGGTCGGCAGCCTGGTGACCGAAGCAGTCATTGAGCCGACCAAAAGACGTAGCGACGATCCCTATCACCGCTGCCTTTATAAGGTG
>CALZLE010000069.1 GCA_945788205.1 uncultured Desulfuromonadales bacterium | reverse complement strand
TTTACAACCGCATGCGACCACACCTGAGCTTGAACATGAAAACACCAGAAGAAGTACATAAGAAAGCCACCTCCGCAAGGGAGGTGGCTTGAGAAAAACTGTCAATCTATTTTAGGACGTGACAGTCTAGCTATGTTTCGCCTGTAAACGCTTAGCGAACCTGCACTACCTCTTTTACCTCAGGGATATTCTCCATCAGAGTTTTTTCAATGCCCATCTTCAGGGTCATGGTCGACATTGGGCAAGAGCCGCAAGCACCAGTCAGCTTAACGCTAACAATTCCTTCTTCGCTAACATCAACCAGTTCGCAATCACCGCCATCGGCTTGCAGGGCAGGACGAACCTGGTTCAGGACTTCTTGGACACGTTCTTTCATCGGATTTTTCCTCCATTGTGTGTGGGTATAGTTTGCAGTATAGCGTCCCTGCTTCGGGACAAGCAAGCGGTCGAGCCTAAAAGGTTCCCGGCGGCAAGCTGATATCTTGAATTCGACGCGCGCAAAGCAGCTCCGGAGTCCCGACTCCTTTGCCCTGGACCAGCACCTTGAAGCTGTCGCCCATCCCATCCGGCATCACCAGATTTTTCAATGTCATCCGCAGTGCCTGGGCCCGCTGTGGATCAGTTTCACGCATCTGTAGCTCGATCAAGGATTCGAGGAAACCGAGTCCCAGCAAAAATCGATATTGCTGATCAAAGTAGAGGGGGGTCAAACCCTGCTGTTCTCCAACCTTCTGCAAAGCGGTGAAATCGATGTGAGCAGTGATGTCCTGACAACCGAGCCGTTGAAAAGGGTTCTCGTTGGTCTGGTGCTTATGATAGCAGAGCAAGGTCCCGTTACGGCGAAACGGAGCAAACAGCTCTTCGGCCGGATAACCGTAATCGATGGTCAGCACAAACCCTCGACCGAGGACTTTGCCCACCCCCTGCATCCAATCGAGCGCCTGCAGGTTGACTTCCCCACGGTTGCCTTCGAGTAGTTCGTGGCCAACTAGGCGAAAGTAATCATTGATCGCCGGGTTGTTAAGGGGACGAACCTCTTCGATAAAACCTTTTTCACTGTTGATAACGAAGATTTCCTTCAACTCGTCATCATCTTTATCAACCAGATGTACCGGAAAGGCATCGACCAACTCATTGCTGAGGTAACAGCCTTGCATTCCCTGCAGATCGGACAGCGTGCACCAGTCGATACGGCCGGCATCGATGTGACGCTGCAGGTTGACCGCCTGTCCCCGTTGATGATCGGGGCTGATCTCAACAATCCGGTAGCTGAGCTGCTGGTAAAACTCCGGGGCTTCTTCCGCCAGCGCATCGAGAATATCAAGACACAGGTGCCCTTCACCGGCGCCCTGTTCGGCGATGGTAAACTCACCTTCGCCTAGCAGTTGCCACATCTGCTCCAACTGACGAGATATCAGCCGCCCGAACAGGGAATGAACACTCGACGAAGTAAAGAAATCCCCTTCTTTACCGATCCGCGTCCGTGGCGTGGTGTAATAGCCATAATCCGGATGATAAAGACACTGCTGCATAAATTCGGCAAAGCTGATTCCGCCCGCCGCATCGATTCTTTCGCGCAGCAGCTCAACCAGTTCCTGTTTTTCTTCCACTGTAGTCATCATAAGCAACACTCGATCATTAAAAGATTGAAGGCGCGATTATAGCCAGCAGCCAACACAAAGACAAGAGCCCTTTCAAAACGCATAAAAAACGACCTAACTGGCTGAAACAAATAAACTCTTAAAGCTATCGACAATCTGCCTTGACGATTCAAGGCACTGACAAGATCAGACTCAAAGCATTTCAACGACGACGCATTCACGCACTTGAACTTGGCCGAAATTCATGCCATTATGACCTGCTGACGAAGTATAATTGCAACCTTAGCTCTCGAGACAGGCGTTAACACTCTATGTCAATGGACCGAAACCTCGCTTTGGAACTCGCTCGGGTCACCGAAGCAGCTGCTCTCGACTCCGGCCGCTGGGTCGGCAAAGGCGATAAGATTTCTGCCGATGCCGCCGCAACTGAAGCGATGCGCCGCACCCTCGGTGCGATGGAGATCAATGGTCTCGTCGTTATCGGCGAAGGCGAAATGGACGAAGCACCGATGCTCTATATCGGTGAAAAACTCGGTCGCGGTAAGCCCGGTGAATGCGAAGTCGACATTGCGGTCGATCCACTGGAAGGGACCACCATCTGTTCGAAAGGGACCAACGGCGCTATCGCGACAATTGCCATGGCTCCGCGCGGTGGTTTTTTACATGCTCCCGATATGTACATGGAGAAACTGGTCACCGGCCCCGCCGGAATCGGCGCTGTTGACATGCAGAAATCAGCCGGGGAAAACGTGCTGGCATTAGCTAAAGCGAAAAACTGCAACCCGCAGGACCTGACCATCGTTCTGCTCGATCGACCGCGTCACGACAAAGCCATTGCCGAGATTCGCAAAGCTGGCGCACGCATCCATCTGATTCCTGACGGCGATGTGGCCGCGGCAGTTGCAGCAGCCGTTGAAGACAACGGCGTCGATATGATGATCGGTATCGGTGGTGCTCCTGAAGGGGTTTTGACAGCAGCGGCAATTAGATGTCTCGGCGGATTTATGCAGGGACGGCTGGTGTTCATGAGTGAAGAAGAACGGACTCGTGCCAGCGACATGGGTATCACAGATTTTGATAAAGTATACCAATCAGAAGAGATGGCCCAAGGTGAGGTTTTCTTCGCCGCAACCGGTGTCACCAATGGCGACCTGGTGCGTGGCGTGCGCTATTTTTCTAATGGCGCAAAAACCCATACGGTCGTGATGCGCTCCAAAAGCCGCACGGTCCGGTTTCTTGAAACCATCCACTATTTCGATCACAAACCCGGCTTCACAGCCGAGAATCAATAGTCTCATTATTGATCGACAACTGAGCACAAAATTGGAGAGTAAGAAAATATGGCGATCATAACCATCTCTCGGGAAATGGGTAGCGGCGGCATTCCGATTGTTCATCAGGTCGCGGAAGACCTCGGCTACACGCTGGTTGACGGCGACGCAATCAAAGACGTGGCAGCCAAATACGGGCTCTCTGACGAGACCCTGCAACAGGTTGATGAAAAGCCCCCTGCTTTTGTCGAGCAACTTGACCGACAAATCGAACTGGACATGAACCGCATTCAGCTGATCGTTCTGGAAGCTGCATTGAAGGGGAATGTTGTCATCTACGGTCGCGGCGGACAGGACCTGCTCCCCGGTATCAACAACGTATTTCGCGTTCGGGTTATCGCCCCCTTTGAAGATCGGGTGGAACGCTGGGCGGAACGCGAATGGATCGACCCCGACCTGGCCCGCTCACTGGTCCGGAAAAGCGATCAACAACGAGCCGGTTTCATCAAATATTACTTTGACCGCAACTGGAGCAATCCGATCGACTACGATCTGGTGATCAATACCGCACGCCTGTCGGTTGATATGGCCGTCCAGCTGATCGCCGAAGGCGTTAAGGACCAGAACCTGGTTGAGAAGAAGAGTGCGGGAAAAGCCAAGCTGAAAGATTTAATTTTACAGAAAAAAATTCAGATTGCCCGTTTGGCCGACAAGCGAATTGAAGACATCTGGTTTCATATTGAAGTAGAGAATGGCCATGTTGTTCTTTCCGGCCATGTCTACAGTGAAGAAGAGCGTCAAGCAGCGATCGATGACGCACAACAGGTTGATGGCGTGACAGGAGTCACCGACAACCTGAAAATCGTCGGCTATCGCAACGATCCGCTGGACCACTAAAGGTCGGCTGCCCACATTTGTAAATAAAACGCCGGCATTGCCGGCGTTTTGCATATCACATTCGTTAAGGAGCGCAGAACCATGGCTGGACATAGTAAATGGGCCAACATCAAGCACCGTAAAGGCGCACAGGATGCCAAACGGGGAAAAATCTTCACCAAACTGATCAAGGAAATCACTGTTGCAGCCCGCATCGGCGGAGCGGACCTAGAGTCTAATTCGCGCTTACGCCTGGCCGTTGATAAAGGCAAACAGGCCAATATGCCAAAGGACAATATCGATCGGGCGATCAAAAAAGGCACCGGCGACCTAGATGGCGTTACCTACGAAGAAGGGACTTTTGAAGGCTACGGCCCAGGTGGTGTCGCAGTCATCGTCGAGTTCATGACCGACAATCGCACCCGTACCGTTGCAGAAGTTCGTCACGCGTTCAACAAATATGGCGGCAGCCTCGGTGTCAGTGGCTCAGTTGCCTTTATGTTTGATCGCAAAGGCCAGATCATTTTCAGTGAAGAGAACGATTTCGAAGTCGTTTTTGAAGCAGCACTTGAAGCTGGCGCCGAAGACGTAAAAGAAGAAGATGGCATCATCGAAGTCGTCACCGACCCAGCTGATTTTGAAGTTGTCCGCAACACGCTTGACGACCAAGGCCTCAAATTTCAGTCTGCCGAAGTAACCATGATTCCGCAGAACATGAATCCGATAGATGGCAAGCAGGCAGAATCCTTGATGAAGATGATCGACGTTCTGGAAGACAACGACGATGTCCAGAACGTTCACGCCAATTTCGACATCTCTGACGAGGAGATGGAAAAGCTGATGGGCTAATCCCCGGACTGACCTAAAAAGAAAAGGCTAAAGATGAGAGGGTTTTCCCTTTTGCCTTTAGCCTTTTTCCTTTATCCTCGCGCTATGCGAATTCTCGGTATCGATCCAGGCAGTAAAGCGACCGGCTACGGGTTCATCGAACAGCAGGGCAATCGGCTGATCCATCTTGACAATGGTGCGATCTTTACCCACAGCAGCGACGCTTTGGCAGAACGCCTGCAACAGATATATCAAGAACTTTGTCGCCTGATCGAACTACACCAACCAGCTGCGGTTGCGGTTGAACAGGTTTTTATGGCACGCAATCCTGCCTCAGCCCTAAAACTTGGGCATGCGCGTGGAATCGCGCTGCTGGCCGGAATCAATGCCGGGCTTCCGGTTGCTGAGTATTCGGCGCTGCAAGTAAAAAGTGCAGTCGTCGGCTACGGCCGGGCAGGAAAAAATCAGGTTCAGCAGATGACCAGGACATTGCTGAATTTACCGGAAATTGCTCAAGAAGATGCGGCCGATGCGCTGGCGGTTGCTATTTGTCACGCCCACAGTCACCATCTGACGAAACAGATTAAACAATCAAGCCAAAGGACCCGTCGATGATTGCGCAACTTATTGGGGAGCTCGCCTACCGCAGCCCTGAGCAAATTATTCTCGACGTCAACGGCGTCGGCTATCGATTGCAGATTCCCCTGTCGACCTTCTATGCTTTGCCGGAAACGGGTAAAATACAGTTACGTGTCCACACCCATGTCAAAGAGGATGCGATCAACCTGTTCGGTTTTCTGACCGAAGCCGAAAAAGACCTGTTTGCTTTACTCATCTCGGTCTCTGGTGTGGGACCCAAGCTCGCCATTACGACCCTGTCACACATTCCTGCCGACGAACTGGCGATGGCCCTCTGTCAAGGCGACATTGCACGGCTGACAGCCATTCCGGGGATTGGCAAAAAGAGTGCGGAACGACTGGTTCTTGAGCTACAAGACAAAGCGGCCCGATTTGCCATTGAGGGAGGCATTGCAAGTCCTAAAGATCTTCAGCCAAGCGTTGAAAACCGGCACGAAGACGCCCTGTCGGCATTGATCAATCTAGGTTACAAAGATGCCCTGGCACGCAAAGCACTTAAAACTCTGCAGATTTCGCCAGGAACGCCCTTGGAAGAGATCTTAAAAGCAGCGCTGAAGATTCTGGTTAAATAGGGAGAAACAGATGAGCGAGCGACTGATCGCTGGCGATGGTTTGCCTGAAGAAGAGAACTACGAAACGGGATTGCGCCCGCGGACACTGCAGGAATATGTCGGCCAGACAAAAGCGAAACGGAACCTGCAGGTTTTTATCGATGCGGCCCGAAAACGTCAGGAGGCCCTCGATCACGTGCTTTTCTTCGGCCCTCCCGGTTTGGGCAAAACCACTCTGGCGAACATAATTGCCCAGGAGATGGGAGTCAGCATTAAAAGCACCTCCGGCCCGGTGATCGAGAAAGCCGGTGATCTGGCGGCCGTGCTGACCAATCTCGAAGAGGGAGATGTCCTATTTATCGATGAAATCCATCGGCTTTCGCCAGTGGTCGAAGAGATCCTCTACCCCGCCATGGAAGATTATCAACTCGATATCATGATCGGCCAGGGCCCCTCAGCTCGCACCATCAAACTCGATATTCCCCGTTTTACTCTGGTCGGGGCCACAACCCGCGCTGGCCTGCTTTCTTCTCCGCTCCGGGACCGTTTCGGCGTCATCAGCCGGCTGGAGTTTTACTCCAATGACGAGCTGACCACCATCGTCAAACGCAGCGCTGGAATTCTTAATATCGAAATCGATGCCGACGGAGCCGCTGAAATCGCCCGCCGAAGCCGTGGCACGCCACGGATTGTTAATCGTCTCCTGCGCCGGGTACGCGACTTTGCCGAAATCGAAGGAGATGGCATCATTACCTGTGAGCTGGCGGACCATTCGTTAAAACGTTTAGAGGTCGACAATAAAGGCCTCGATTTTATGGATCGACTGCTGCTGCTATCGATCATCGACAAATTCGCTGGCGGGCCGGTCGGTCTTGATACTCTGGCTGCTGCCATCGGCGAAGAGCGCGACACCATTGAAGACGTGATTGAACCTTATTTAATTCAACAGGGGTTTCTTAACCGAACTCCCCGCGGCCGGGTTGCGACCGATCTCTGTTTCCGCCATTTCCAACGCACCCCTTCAGACAAAGATTCAAACGGGAGCCTGTTTGGCTGAAGTCACGATCACATGAATCCCGAACTCCAAAAATTTGCTCAACAGCTGGCGCTTTGGACCGACTTGATCATCGAAAATGGTCGCACCCCATTTCGCCGCGTCGATCTTTCCCCTGAGATCCACACTGACCAAGGGCCACTGCAGCCACCACTCGTGTTCTGGATCAACCGACAAAGCATGATGGCGGGCGGTATCCTGTTGCTCCCGGAAAAGAACCTGGAAGTGGAATTACAGCGTGGCTGCAGTTGCTGTGATGCTTTGGGCCTGAAATATTTTGTCACCTGGGAAAGTGATCAGGTTCGCATCTGGCAACGGGAGGGCGACAGGGCCCGGGAGCATCAAAAGTTCGATCTTCAGCACGCAGAGCACCCGGACAGCTTCCGTCACCTGCTCGGTGAAGTTCTGGAAGCGCTCAAGCTGCTAGCCGTCATCGGCCTGGTGCCGAACGCTGAGCTGTCGCCCCATTATCTACACAACCTGTTCTTGACGACTCTCGATGTGGCGCTGCCAGCGCTGATCAACAGTTACCGCAGTCAGCGGGCGGAGGAAGGGACCAGCCACTCCAGTGACGCCGATCAGCTGGCAAACGAAGCAAACCGACTGCTGTTACTGCAGCTGCTCGGGCTGGCCTGGCACCAGCAATTGCCATCAGCAATCCTGCCAGAAAAACTGGAGCGGGCCATCCAGCTGTCCCTGCCGCAGCTTCCGGAACAGCTGCGAGAGACCTTATCCCTCAAGGTTACGGCGGCCTCTCCGGAATTGCCGCACGAAACCGCAGTCTGTTTTCATCACCTGCTTTTGCGGCTCCGACAACTGTCGTGGCGACAACCTGAAGAACGGGCAATTTCCAGCATTCAACTGCTGATTAACAGTTGGAACAGTGACCAGCCGGAAACAACTGATGAAATACAGGTCTATCCACAGAGCCCGGTACTTGGTGATCAAACACAGCTGATTCTTTCCGATTCAATTTCGCTCCTCGCCGCCGTTCGACTGCTCGAGGACTTGTTGCAGAAACAACCACAGGAGCTGCTGCTCGGCAACCTGTTCCAACTCGATTTTGCTGGTCGAACCGATCTCTCCATCAACGGAACCTTAAATAAGCAGCGCCTCTTATCAAAAGAGGAGCGCCAGCAATATACAACCCTGCTCCGCACTTCTTGGCCAAACAGGCGGTTCCGCATTGGTGGCGATAAGCCTCTCTGGTTCTGGGAGCTGATTCACCTGCTCGGACTCAGCAAACAACAGCGGAAAATGACCTTAATTCTGCCCCGTGATCTTGTGCTGAGCTCTATTGATGAGCCTTTCTGGCAACTGCTCTGGGAAAACTACTCACTCTGTCGCATCGCTGTGCTGGAGGCAGGGTTGATCAAATTAATTCTTTCCCCAGAAGCCGGACAGAACGATCCAATCGTGGTTCAGCTCGATGAAGAAAGCAGACCCGTTTCTGCAATTGGCGACCTGGCCAAATTTAGGAATCAGCTACTCCTGACAATGCTTTTGCCAACGGAGATCTATCACCTGCTTGGAAACAAGCTGATTTGGCCAGACAAAGAGGACTTGGATCAACAGGCGACTGAAGGATTGAACGCTTACCTGCAAAGTCGTTTAAACAAAAGGATTGAGCATGTCCTCGGACTCGATCTGCAATCTCTTGCCGAAGAGGAATATCAACAAGCGCTGCGCAACATTCCCCGGCCCGACCTGCTACACCTGAGTGAAATTTCCCGACTAAGCAGGCAACAAAGCGATGTTGACAGCTTGCTGGCAGAGCTGCTGCAGACACCGGCGATTAAAACTCTTCAAGTTCAAGGGAAAGAAGATAACAAGGTTGCAGCGCCAAGGCGAGCTTCAGACAAAGAGTTGCGCGACCAATTAGTGAATCAGCTGCAAAGTGCTGGCATCCCGAACTTCCCTGAGCAGTACCTCTATTTTCTCGATAGCCCGGAGACAACCTCTTACCAGCTGAATCCACCATTGCGCATAACCAGTGAGCTCCTCGGTGAAACGGTGCTTGAAGCTGCCGATGGACAAAAATTGCAGGTGTACGGTGAAGAGCTTGCCAGCGCCCTGCTGCTCTGTTCTGATCTGGAGAGGACTGACGTCGAGCTGCCGACAGATCGCCACCAACTGGCAATGATTCAGCAGCAATACTGGAAAGACCTCAAACAACTTCATAAACAGTTGAGTGGCCTTTGTCACAGTCATCTCAAAAGCCCACAGGCAGCGAACAAACTGGCAAAAAAAGTCTGGAAAAAACTCTGCTTACCGAAGCTAAAATAACCACTTGTTTTTGATACACAACGACAGAGGGAATTGACAGCGACGACGGTTTTGAGCGATGCTGCCGATTCGTAAGCAACCTGTTCTCACCTATTTCTGGAGCCTGTATATGCGGATTCTGTTACACATCTGCTGTGGTAACTGCGCCATTTACCCGGTTAAAGTTCTGCGCGAGCAGAACCATGAGCTGGCCGGTTTTTTCTATAACCACAATATCCATCCCTATCAGGAATTCAGCAAACGACTGACAACCACCCGAGAATACGCTGAAAAAGTCGAGCTCCCGGTGAGCTATGACGAAGAATACCGACTTGAAGAGTTTCTTGCCGCGGTCGCTCAAGATCCAGAAAATCGCTGTGAATATTGCTATCGATCCCGTTTACTCGCCACAGCGAATGAAGCAAAGCGCCAGGGGTTTGATGGTTTCACAACGACCTTGCTCTACTCCCGCTATCAGAAACATCAGGACATTATCGATTTCGGCCAACAATTGGCAAAAGAATACGGCCTCATTTTCCACTCTGAAGATTTCCGTAAAGGTTGGAATGAAGGCATTCAGATTTCCAAAGAGATGGGTCTTTATCGCCAGCAGTACTGCGGTTGCATCTATTCTGAAAAAGATCGCTATGCGCCCAAAAAACCGAAAGGCTAAAAGACTGATCAACATTTTGTTCCTTTCTCGGCCATTGAACAAGCGTTTGAAGCTGTTATAATTTCTACAAGTTTTTCAATTTTCCTGTGTACTTAGGGGAGGCTATCATGCTCGAAATCATCGAAAAAACTCTGCTGGCTGGAATTGGCGTCGTCTCTTTAACACAAAAAAAAGCCGAAGAACTGATCGACGACCTGAAAGAAAAGCTTAACTTGTCTGAAGACGAAGGAAAGAAACTGCTGGAAAAACTTCAGGATGCTGTAAAAGAAAACCAACAGAAGCTCGAAGAGATGGCCCGAGAAGAAGTCAAAAAGGCCTGTGACCGGGTCGGTGTCGTGACTCAGGAAGAAGTTGATGGGCTGAAGAAAAAAATTGCTGAGCTGGAAAAGCAGCTAAAAGCTCTGGCCAAGTAAACGTCAGCTGCCAGTTCCATGCTACCTTTCACCCGGATTAACCGGAACATCAGATCTCTCAAACGCTACCGTCAAGTCCTTGGTATTCTTATAAAGTATGGATTTGGCCACATCGTTGAGCAACTCAATATTGACTATTATCTTGAGTTGGGAAAGCGGATCGTCTCGCTCGGCACAGCGTCTCGAGATATCGAACGTTTATCGCAACCGGAACGTTTGCGGCTGGCTCTTGAGGAACTGGGTCCAGCCTTTATCAAACTTGGCCAGCTTCTTTCGACCCGCCCAGATGTCGTCCCCGGCGACTACATTGTCGAACTGCAAAAACTTCAGGATCGCGTACCGACGGTCGAAACGGATCAGATTCTTGGCCAGATACATCTTGAACTTGGTCGTCCGGTTGAGGAGCTTTTTGCCCACTTTGAAACAACCCCCCTGGCAACTGCAAGTATTGCCCAAGTCCATCGCGGCACCCTGAAAACCGGCGAACAAGTGGTCTTCAAAATCCGCCGACCGGAAATCGAAAGTGTCATCGAAACCGACATCGATATCCTCATGGGGCTGGCTTATCTGGTCGACAA
The DNA here is from genome assembly GCA_945788205.1 of uncultured Desulfuromonadales bacterium. Taxonomy (GTDB): domain Bacteria; phylum Desulfobacterota; class Desulfuromonadia; order Desulfuromonadales; family Geopsychrobacteraceae; genus Malonomonas. Next base: position 2,723 of record CALZLE010000069.1, on the reverse strand, counting down.
ACACCTGCCCGGTGGAGAGCTGTACGACCCCATCGGATTGGTAAAAGAGTTTCGCCGAACCATCACCCGTGAGCTCGATTTTTCGCGCGAAGGCCGCACCATCGATCGCTTTTCGGGCAATTTTGCCGAGGACGAATCAGTTAGAATTCCGCAGGTTTACTGGGAGTTTTCTGGCCGCAGTGTTTTAACCCTCGAGTACCTCTCTGGGATAAAAATCTCACAGGTCGATGAGCTACAAGAGGCCGGCTACGACCTGAAGGAGATCGCCCGATCAGGCGCAACAATTTTTCTGCAACAGGTTTTCGAGCATGGTTTTTTCCACGCTGACCCGCATCCCGGAAACCTGCACATTTTGCCAGACAACGTCATCTGTATCTTTGATTTCGGTATGGTTGGTCGCCTCGATGACGATCTCAAGCTCCAACTGACAGAACTACTGCTTTCGGTTTTAAAACGCGATGTCGATCACATCATTTCGCAACTGCTCTATTCCGGGGAGTTGGTCGACGAGTCGAATGTAAAAAACCTGAAGCGAGACCTTTGCGAATTTATCGATGATTATTATGACATTCTTTTACAGGACCTGAAGGTCGGCAAATTGCTGATCGATTTCATTGAAATACTGACTGAGTACCGGATCAAGTTTCCATCGAACTTGATGCTGTTAGCCAGGGCACTGATCGCAATGGAGGGCATCGGTCGACAACTTGATCCAGAATTCAACATGATTGAGCATCTGCAGCCCTTCACCGAAAAAATTGTCAAAGAGCGCTACTCCCCGGCAAGCATTGCCAAAGAGCTCTCAAGAACGGCGCATTCTTATCAGGCCCTGAGCAAAAGCCTGCCCAAAGACATCAAAGAATTTATCAACCGGATCAATCGTAATAAATTCAAGATTGATCTAGAGCATCGGGGTTTTGAACGCTTAATTACAGATCTTGATAAATCGACAAACCGAATATCGTTCAGTATGGTCATTGCCGCCCTGATTATCGGTTCTTCAATTATTATGCAAACCGACAAAGGACCGATCCTGTTTGGCTTTCCAGTCCTTGGCCTGCTCGGCTACACTGTCGCTGGTTTTCTCGGTTTAGGGCTTGCTGTCGCCATCCTTCGTTCCGGTCGCATGTAAAGGGTACTGTATCGATTACGGCACAATGTCAACCGCCACCTAGCAGAGCTGCAACACTTATCAACACCGGTAAATTCATTCCTATAAATATATCCATTAAATACAGCTACTTAAAAAACTACATCCGGTGGCAAGGTATTTGCAAAACTGCAGGCCTACAATAGATATAACCTGAACGGATAAGCTAAATGATTCTTCAACGTACCATCGAAAAAAGCGCATCAATCTCCGGAATCGGCCTGCATTCGGGCGCCCGGATCAACCTGAAGCTCCGCCCGGCAGAAGCGAATACCGGTATTGTTTTTCACCGCATCGACGGCGAACAAACAGTTTCGATCAAGGCCTCACACGAAAATGTTGTCGACACCCGCATGGCAACTGTCATTGGTAAGCAGGGGACAACTGTTTCGACAATTGAACATTTCATGGCCGCCTTGGCAGCCTTCGGCATCGACAATATGCACGTCGATATTGATGGCCCGGAAGTACCGGTCCTCGACGGCAGCGCAGCCCCGTTTATGCGTGAAATCCAACAGGCGGGAGTCAAAACACTGGCCTACAGCCGTAAATTCATTGCGATTCGCAAACCGCTTGAGATTATTGAGGGCGAAAAAAGGATCAGCATTATTCCTTCCCGTTTTTGCCGGATCACATTCGATATCGCATTTGATCACCCAGCAATTTCTGTGCAACAGCACAGCATGAAATTCACCACTGAAAATTTTTGCAAGGATATCGCTTCGGCCAGAACTTTCGGCTTTTTACACGAAGTCGAATACCTGAAAGCCAACGGGTTGGCCCGCGGCGGTTCATTGGAAAATGCTGTTGTCATCGACAATGATGGTGTCATGAACCCAGAAGGCTTGAGATTTCAGGATGAATTCGTTCGCCACAAAATCTTAGATGCATTTGGCGATTTCAGCCTAATTGGCCACCCACTACTTGGCCATATTCGTGCCTTTAAAGCTGGACATGACCTGAATGCCAAGATGGTACAAACCATCTTAGACAATCCTGCACACTGGACATATGTCGAATTCAGCGAGCAAGCCTTACGAGAAGCTCAGCGTGCCAGCGCCGGACCTTTTGCCATCGATCTGGCCTGGAGCAAAGCTTAACTCTACTTCTCAGATCTAAGGCAGCCTTCTGGCTGCCTTTTTTTATGTTCTTCAGTAAATCACTGACGACAAGCTTGTGTTGTCGCTGCGCATTCAATAGAATCAGTGCTTTAGTACATTCAATTGTAGAGAGTCACTGTTAATGAGCGATACCCCCACGACAACGACTAAGCCAAACAAGCTTCGGCGAAAACCGCGCGAATGGTTTTTGCTATTGCTCGTCATCGGACTACTAATTCTTATTCCGCAATTCGAAACAGAACTCTTCGACCTCACCGCTCAACTCCCGGTCAGCAACAGCATCATCGCTTTGGCTTTGATCAACCTCAACATCCTGCTGGTTCTGCTGTTTCTGTTTCTGATTCTTAGAAACGTATTCAAACTCCTCCTGGAGCGCCGCCGCGGTGTCCCCGGGGCCAAATTACGCAGTAAACTGGTTGGTGCCTTTATTGCCCTGTCACTGATCCCGACAA
>CALZLE010000068.1 GCA_945788205.1 uncultured Desulfuromonadales bacterium | reverse complement strand
GCAGTACAAATGATAGCGCCCTGCCCGCTGATGGCAAATCCTGAGAATTGAATGGTTTTCTCACCCTCAGTTGTCTTGATACATACAACAGACTCGACCCTGGATAACACCGAAGATGGGATTTTTGTTCGCCTGTTTTCTTGTTGGGCATCAGAAGATAGCCCTCGTACATATTGAATAATGTGGTTCCATAAAAGTTGATCCTGGTTGCCATTTTCTGTTTTTTGGGCCATGACCTTGGTGGCAAGCGGGGAATGAGCGATCAATGAAAGCTGCCAGACGTCCTGGCCTTTTATTGCGTTTATATCCACCTGCCCTCTTTGAGGAGCAGAGGACATAACTTCAAAACCCGATGCCAAAAGCCAGTCTGAAATAACAGCTTTCAATTCGGTCATGGGCAGAGGATACAGGTTTGTAGAGAGTTCACTTCCCGTAGCGACTGATAGGAAGGAAAAGGCAAGAAACAATAGGAGAACCGCAAAATATGAAAATCTTTTTGACACGGGCATTCCAATTTTTGGGGAGAGAATTATTTAAATTTCAGGCCAAAGTTAATGAATCAACGATGCCCGGTTGAGACCTTGCGTTGCATTAATGGATTCTTCGCTTTGCTCCTTATTCCACACCACGCAGCGCAATTAATGAAAAAAGAACCAGGGAAGTTTTTGATTTAACTTTTAAAGGACAGAGGATCCACAACGGCAAAGTCTCCCATTACCCACCGGTTTATTCAAGACTGTACTAACTTTAGTCTAACAATGGTTGAACAGATTTCTTTACCGATATGAAAATTTTTTTACCGATTTTCTCAAACTTGAAGAACAGGTTTGACAGAGGTTCTGAGGGGATTTGTCCTGGAAATAGATAGATCTTTTCCTTCGCCTTGAGCGATTTGCGCAAAAGAGAATAGCTGATGGAAGCGGTTACAGAAAAGATGGCGGTGGCGTGGGAAAACATCGTGTCGGGGAAGCACGAAATGACAAGAAATGACGAGATTTTCAGACCCTGCTCACAGTGAGTTCAGGGGTGGTGAACAACCGATTTCAACGGTAAAGGTTGCGCCGACTTGGGGTCTTTGAGCAGGTGAAAATTTTTCTCCCCTTGATGTCGCACGACATGATCTGAACCAGGGCGGTCTGAATTCTAAATCGTTGAAAAGCCCAGAAAGGGGCTTTGGCTTTTTCCAGGGGAGGAAAAATGAAGGGGTCGATTGAACCGGTGGGGCAGCCGATTCACCTGGTCATCTCGTCGACGTGAAAATGGTCGTCTCTGAAAGTCGCTTTAGGCTTCCCGCTGCTGGGGCGGGCCTGCTCACCACGCTTTACCCGAGATATGTGTTTCCGCTTGTTGACGAGAGCCAAAAGTGAATCGTACTGACCCGTTTTAAAAAAAACCACCTTGCCCAGGAGACTGTCGGACTTGCCCGACAGCTTCCTAGGTGGTCCTTTCTTTATTGCTAGGTGTGTGCCAAATGAGCCATGTGAAAACACCTTTCATTTTTTTTATTGAAATTTCTTATGCTTACCCTTTCCCCATGGATTATTGACCAGGGCAGAGCGGGAGGCAAACCTTTGACATCTGTTGAATTATTGACTTGTGGAGGGTTGGCCGGGTGACCGCCAAAGTTGATGGCCATCCCAGGTTTATCCTGGTCTCCTGTTCCAACAAAGCGTTACGCTTCCGTTACTCCAAATACCCTGTTTGTGTTCTTTGGGGAAGAAGATAACGAAACCTTTTTTGTTCGTTATGGGGGAATAACAAAGGTGCTGCGATAAGTAATGTTAGAACCAAAAATCGGCAGATCTGGCAGAGTAACCGTTGGTAAATACCTGGCCCGTTTTATGTTCTATAAATTCTTAGGATATGTAAGAATCAATTCTGGAACAACTTATAAGACACGGGGGCATTGAGGGTCGGAATCCAATATATGGATGAAAAGCAAAAGGCCCAACCTAGGTTCAAGTGGGCCATTTGCTGTAATATATGTCGTGAATTATAGGAATGGGTTTTTCTACAGGCACCGCGTTTGTAATGGTAAAGCAGATAAACGGCGTTTATTACAATCTAAGTGGTTCAAATTTGCATGCTGATTTACACCCGGGAGAGACCCAAGACAAGTAATCGAAACTGACTGTCACGGCTAATCTTGGCCAGTCATTCCGAATTTGTAGTTGAGACCCAATCGCGCACTCAACTCTTCGTCCACATCGCCTACAAACTCCGCTTTGTTTGCCCAGACCAACCCGATGCTGAGTTGAGTTGCTTTGGCAAGTTCCTGTGTGAAAGTAAAATTTACCATGGCCCGGTCTTGTCGCATAGGATCGTCACTGATGTCTTCATAAGACGCGCCAATATCTAGCTTCGCTCTGGGAAGACCTTGCTCGGTGACAAGGCTAAACTGGCGTCCGCTGACAAGACTGAATTTCAGACTCTTGGCCTCTTCTTCCGAGAAAGTTTCGGTCGTTCCCGGAAAGCTTATGTCCACAGCATCAGTTCTCTCGTAGTTTAGATTCGCAGTTATTCGCCATCCACCAGGTTTTACCGGGTTCTGCTCGATATAGTTTGCGATTTGTCCCGCGCACCCCTGGTAGTCATGTCGGCTTGGATCGGACACCGCTCCGCTCCAGCACTTCTTTTTGAGGTAGCGATCCAGGTTGTTGACATTGTGACCGGACATATCGAATTCCAACGAAATGCCTACACCCAGCTTATCGCCGCCGGCAAGTTTGTCGCGACTTCGCCCAGTGATCGCGACGACAAATTGTGGTTGATTGTTGATTAACCCTGCTACTTTGAAAAAACCGCCTGCCGTCAGTTCTTTTCGAAACTCGGCAACATTGCTAACCTCAGCCTTCGCATCGCTCTCCATGCGAACGACGAGCTCATCAACCACGCAGTTCGCCACCAGTGCACTGCTTACTGAAACGTCCGATCCGGCGACCGCGCTCTGGTAGACCGTCTTGCATGCTGCGTGCACCTGTTCGAGTGGTGTTCCGCCGTCGCTTGCGGCGAGAAAAGCATTTATAAAATCCAGATCCGGTGCCGTCAACTTGCTCTTGATACTTGTCGCAATCGACACCCTCATCGCACCGAAGGTTTCTCCCCCCTCCAGACCGTATTGTTGGTTCAAGGAATTCTCGAGTTTGATCGCATATAGCCTATCCATTTTGCTCCGTCGTGTGGCTTCAAGAGCGTTAAACGCGATACTGTCCAGCAGGTTCTGGTGAAGCCGATCGGACCGGCCAAACCGAATGCCACCGATGTCGCCGATGTATGCGTAACTCAGTGACAGCGAGACATCGTCCGATACCTCCAGATCGTTCTCCAGCGCATCGACTACACCGGGATCGCTTATTGCCATCTTGATTGATTCGGTAGCGGAGGGCCGTGTGGCGGCCAACCCAAACTTGAAGTCGCCTTCCAGCCATTCGGTTTGTGGCGAGTACTCCAAAGCAATCTGCGCTGAATTATCATCTCCAGTGCCAGGATCCACTGAGAGGTTCAGCAGCGACAAGAAATCATTTAGAGATACCGGTGACCCGAATGCATTCAGCGTTACATCGCCAGTGGTTGCGATACTCAAATCATGCCGCTGGTTGAAAACTTCGGTATTCGACAATTCTTCGTATTTCGGCGAATCTGCTGCGCTCTCTGCACCAATCGCATTGAAGCAATCATCGATTGTGTGTGTGTCGTTGCACACGCTCGCCGCGTTTACGGCCATCGAGAAATGTATGGATGTTACTAGAGCAACATGAATCCATGCCGAAATTCGCATTTTCGTATCCTCAGGCCATGAATATAGGGCAGATCACTCGTGTGATCTGACCGGGGCTGCCTTCCAGCGTAAAAGCCCAGTCCGCCGCCTGGTTATTCGGAAAGTGTATGTGAATCGACGATTTGTCGTTTCCCATGAACATCACTTCCAAGTCCAGTCGATAAAGTTGCGCCGCTGATTCAAGTGTGTGTGAGATTCTGGCTTCGATTTCCGCGTGAGTCCATTGTATTTCGGTATCGTCGCCGCCGAGGAGGGACCCCAGGAACTGTACTTTGTTGTTGTTGGTAGTGACTTCAATTGTCAACTCGGATTGGTCCACAATCTTCCGGAACGTCTTTCTTCTGATCATCGGCTCGCCTCCAACATGGTCTCTAACGACGTTTGCCACGATCTCGATTCGTTTCTCCGCGTCGCCGTTCGCATCCGCTCCGCTCATTCGCTTCGCGGCCGTGTCGAGCCCGCGAAATACCGTCCTAACTGCAGACATACGCTTGGCAACATCGAACCAAAACGGCGCACCTAGACCCATAAAGACGCCGGTTAATATGCAACTCAAAAGCCACAGCAGAAACGCGATTGGCCACGTCTGAATGTTGAGAAACACTTGGCAGTCTGCGGTTTCTCCGTTAATCAAGCAGTGCGGCCAGCGATCTAGACCGATCGGAATTCCGGCTCCTGATAGCTCGCGCAATTGCCTGTCCACATTCTTCAGGGACTCGTTACCCATTGTACCGCCAGCGAGGCCTTCGCCGGAAATGACTACATGCTCCGCTAACGCTGGGTCTTGCAAGAAGGCATCAAACGCGATGATCCCATTCACGTTGAAACCGATCGCCAAAACAATACCGACACTGATCGACCACCAGAATGAGCGACGACTGAACTCGGCTGACATGGCTGCGCTGAACTCCTCGAACTTACGCACTACCAGGTTGAGTTCGCTCGACAGTTGTTCATGATTAGTTAGACTTTGTGTCTGTCCCGCCACCTCCGTTAGGCGCCGCACCACGTGCTCTGCCGAGACTCGATCGTATTGGCTTGCCAGCGCATGTTGCCTACCGAGCCCTTCGAGTGCGGCTTGAATTTTCTCGTCTGGGGTCTTTTGTTTTTGATCGACGGATAATTGCCTAAACTTGGAGACGAGTCGCCTTGGAAACTTTGTGTCTGCTGCAATACTGTCGGCAGTCGGCAAGCCTTTGTGTGGCTGTGTCGGATTATTTAGGACGTTAACAATCGTGTCCCAACGCTGTCGCGGCGACAGGTCCAATGAGGAACTGGACAGCACTTCTTTGTCAAGCTTCTTTAGCACCGCGATAAGGTTACCTTGCTTTATTTTCAGCGTACGCCATACGGACTGAATTGTAGTGGTCACTACGCCCGCAAGGACCGCCATGAG
>CALZLE010000067.1 GCA_945788205.1 uncultured Desulfuromonadales bacterium | reverse complement strand
TTCCATGTTGGTCCTCTCTTTCTTGGGGTTTTGGGGCAACTCCACAGCCGGGCGTCAGGTCCGGTCCCGCCGGCGCTCACGATTTCAGCTCTCGCTCAATAGCTTATCTATGGTGCGCAGCAGATCCTTGGTGCTGACCGGTTTGGCCAGAAACTGATGGCCGCCGATCTGGTTGTGCCCGTCTGCCGTATCATCTCGGGTGACGATGGCGGTGAGGAAGACCAGCTTCTTCTGCCGCAGGCGCGAATCAGCCCTGATCTGCTCGGCGATGACCTCGCCGGGAACATCTGGCATCATGATGTCGAGAAAAATGATATCAGGATCAAATTCAAGCGCAACCTGAATGGCCCTGTCCCCCCGGTTTTCGGTTTTGACCTCGAACCACCCGGTTCTTTCGAGGTTCAGTTTGATCAGCCGCGTCAGGCCCGGCTCGTCATCGACAACTAGAATCTTGGTTTTCATAGCATGCTCCCATTCCTCAGGTCGGAAAGAGAATCCTGACCGAGAGGCCGCCATCGTTGCGGTTGCTTAGTTCGATCTCTGCATCATGCAGGTCGAGAATGTTTTTGGTGACGTAGAGGCCAAGCCCGGTCCCTTTGCCCACCGGCTTGGTGGTGTAAAACGGGTCGAAAACCTTCCCCATTGTTCCTTTATTGATTCCGGGGCCGCTATCGTGTACCTCGGCGACAAGATGGTTCCCGCCCGGCAGATCTCTCTGAAAGGTGACAATCCGTAAGGTTCCTTTTCCGGACATCGCCTGGGCAGCGTTCAGGAACAGGTTGATAAAGACCTGATGCATTTTATTCTCATCCAGCTGCAGCTTCGGTAAGGGGGCCTGCAATTCCTGGACGACCTGGATGCCGTTCTGCGCCAGCTCGTGCCGGACCAGATGCAAAGAGTCCTCAATCACCTTATTCAGGCTGCACTTGCTCTTGAACAGCTCGCTCTCACGGGAAAAATCGAGCAGGCTGTTGATGACCGAGTCGGCGCGCCGGACCGCGCTCTCCATATCCTGAACGACATCTTGACCGGTCCGGTTCTGAGTGAATTCGCCCCTCACATAATCGAGCCCCAGCCGGATCTGTGTCAGCGGATTTTTCACTTCATGAGCGATCCCGGCCGCCAGGCTGCCGACCGATTCCATTTTTGCCGCGCGAATCAGCCGTAATTGTGTCTCCTTCAGTTTTTCATGGGATTGAATCAGCCGTTGGTGTGCCTCCTGCAGTTCCTGTTCAGCGGCGGTCCGCCACTGCAGTTCCTGATTGAGAATCTGGGTGCGCTGAGCAACCTGCCGCCGCAGGCTGCGGTTCCAGAGGATGAACCCCAGAAAAGCCAGCAGAACCGTCGCCAGCGCTGAGGACAACTGTAGCCAGAAGGTTTTTCCCAAAATCAGGGAGGGGACTTTGAGATGGATCCATTGCCGGGAAATTTTCTCGTGCTCAGCTTTGCTGATGTCGGCAAGGGCTTTTTCCATGATGCGGTTCAGCTCCGGCCAGTCTTTGCGCGTGGCGATCCCCAGTTCAAGGTTCTGCTCAACACTGCCGACGATCCGGATATCGGTCATGCCTTCGCGGTGGATGTAGTAGGACACGGTCGCAACATCGCTGATCAGTGCGCTGATTGTCCCCTCGTTGATCGCCTCAAGTGCCGCCAGGGTGTCCGGGACCGGCACGACCTGGATCTGCGGATGGCGGCCGGCGATAAGCGGACCCCATTGCTGTCCATCGACCACCGCGACCTTTTCACCGGCCAGCGAAGCCAGGTCGGGGTACTCTTGCTCAGCGACAATCACCCCCGGGAAAACAATATGCGGAGCCGTGACCCGCATCCCCTTGACGGGGGGCGAGGCAGGCCGCGCGGCCGCGACAATATCGATATCGCCGGCCTTGACCGCCGCCTGCCATTGCGCCGGGTCAGCGATGTGGCGAATCTTGAACTGGACCCCCAGGCGCTGTTCCAGCAGCGCGATGTAATCGGCGGCCACCCCTCGGTAACTGCCGTTGTCATCGAAAAATTCAAACGGATAGAGACCAACTTGGGGGGCCAGGACGATATCCGGGTGCTCGGCGAGCCATTCCTGTTCGGATTGACTCAGGACAACGCTCGGTGCCGCAACGGACACCGTTGCCGGCTGCATTCCCTGCAGCAGGCAGAGCACCAGCAGGGCGATGACTCGGCGGGGCCATGTTCTGGATAAAAAAGCCGTCAAATTGCTCTCCGTCTTCCAGATTTTATCTCTTCAGCATTATTGCCGTGTGCAGAATCTTCTGCAGGAGGTGCGCCAAGGCTATTCCGCGGATTGCCGCAGACGGCGGTGCCGTTCTCTGCAGCTGGGACAGCATCCCCGGAAAGACCGGTAACGATCAGAGCTCGTCACCGAAGTGTTGAATATTCTTCGGGCAGTGAGGACTAAGCTACAAATTAACAGATTGGAATTTCTTTGCAACACACTTGAATCAGGCTGTTGCGGGCGGGCATTGTCTTTGCTGAATCGTTTGATGCCGAACCCAGGCCCTGGGCACCCGGAGGAATCGCCCGTCCTCATAAGTCAGCTGCGTGCGCAGCTAAGGCGTTTGTTGCCGATCGTTGCGCTAAAGAAATTCATAGTACAGGCGCTTGCCCCTGGATCTGCCGAAGAGGTTTCGATGAGATCAGAATTTTCTGCACACCGGATACTCGCTATCCATCTGTTACTGGGTGCCGTCATCGGCGCCATCCTGTTGCATCCGATTGCCATGGCTGTCACCTGGAGCGAGTTAAGGGCCGCTGCGGTCATAACCGATGGTCTTTGGGGTTTTATCCTGAGCCGGTTGGAGACGGTATTTACCGCGAGGGTTTTGCCGATGAGCCTCGGCTACGCCTTGGTCGGCGGAATCATCGAATTTTTGTTCGCGCTGCAATATCTTGCCCTGGACAGGCAATCCCGGGCGATCAGCTCACTGTCCAACCGCCAGGCCGATGATTTGCCATCCCTGATCCATGAAGGGGAAAATGAGCACATCGAATTTAAGTCATCCGTACGCTGGGATTTTCAAAAAAACACGATCAACCGTTCTCTTGAGATGGTGATTGCAAAAACGATCGCCGGTTTCATGAATCATCGCGGCGGGAGTCTGCTCGTCGGGGTGACAGATGCGGGGGAGGTGGTCGGCCTGAAGAATGATTACCAGACCTTAAAGCACAAAAATCGCGATGGTTTTGAACGGTGCATCACGGACATCGTGAGCAAAAAAACTCGGCGGCCACAGATGCACCCTGGTCTCAGCATGTTTCATGAAGTCGGAGGAGAGGATGTTTGCCGGATTCTCGTCGAACCCTCGCGGGACCCGGTCTATCTGAACGATGGCCAGGTTTCCAGATATTTCGTACGCTCCGGCAACGGCACCAGGGAGCTCGATGCCCGCGAGGCTTTGGCACATATTTCACAGCGCTGAGGAAATTTGCATCCCTCGCACATCTTTCTCTGCCGCGATAGTTTCTCGCCGTCGGGGCTTAGCGACTCCCTTCCGTCTCAGATCGCCTTAACCACGCTCAGGGTGATGTCGTCCTCCTGCCGGCTGTCGTCCCGGAAGTCTCTCACCAACTCCATGATTGCAGCGTGGATCTGCGCCGCCGGTTTTTCCGCATGAGAACGAAGCTGCGTCTTGAGCCGCTCGGTACCGAGCACCTCGCCACGCGGATTGCGAGCTTCCCAGATGCCGTCGGTGCCGACCAGCAGGATGTCGCCGCTTGCAAAGACGACGGGGTCGCCTTCCTCCCAGGCCGCATCGTCGATAATTCCCAGCGGCAGCCCGGTACTGCCGAGTTCGCTGATGTTTTGCTCACGGCCGCGGTAGAGGAAAAAAGGCCCGTGCCCGGCAGAGCACCAATGCAGTGTGCGGTCGCAGTCACTCAGCACCCCGTAGAACATGGTCATGAACTGTTCGTCTGCGGTATCCCGGCAGAGATGCTTGTTGAGCGCTGCAAACAGCAGGGACAGATTGAAGTCCCGGCGGGGCGCATGCGAGCGCAGAACCCCTCGGGCTCCCGCCATCAGCAGCGCTGCTCCGATCCCGTGGCCGGAAACATCTCCGACGACCAGCGCCAGGTGGTTCTCTTTAAGAGGAATGAAATCGAAATAATCCCCCCCGGTCTCATCACAGGACAGCGCGCCGCCGAAGATCTCGAAGCCATTGACCTGTGGCTGCTCCTGCGGCAGAAGATGGCTCTGGATATCCCCGGCTAACGCAAGGGAACTGGCCATCCGTTCGCGCTCGGCCAGGGCCGGGCCCAGCCGGTTGAAGACCTGGCCGAGCGCTTCGATTTCATCGCCAGTCTGGATCTCGACCCGGGTGCCGAAGTCGCCGGCCGCCAGCCGTTTTGCGGCCGACGCCAGTCGATCGAGGGGCTGGGTGACTTTTTTCGAGGCCAGGGTGGCGGTGAAAAAAACCGCGAGGACGGTGATGCCGAGCAGCGCGCCAGCTAGTTTGAGGCCGCGGATCGTTTCGTCCACCACATGCTGCTTGGCGGCAGTTGCGTGGGCGATCACGCGCTCATGCGGCACCAGAACCAGGGCAAAGGGGGCTGCGGTGGGGCTGGCACTGAAGATCCAGTGGGCGGACTCTCCCCGCAGGTTCAGGCGGAGTGTGCCGCCCCGACCGGTCGCGATCTGCTCCAGCAATCGGCGGTGGTCCTCCGCGCGGTCCGGGCGCAACAGCTCGCCGACCCGCAGCTGCTCCCAGGGGCGGTCGCCGTCGCCATTGTCGCGGACCGCCAGGATTCGCAGGCCGGCGGCTTCGGTGGCGGATCCCGGCACCTTTGCAACCAGCATCTCTCGGGCCGCCTCACGCCAGCTGTCGGTCAATTGCAGCTCAGCGAAGATCGTCCACAAAGGCCTGACCAGCGCTGTGGCGCCCAGGAACTGACCGTTCTCATCGAGCAGCGGCCCGGCAACGATGAACGCCTGGCTGCCGCTGCCGGGGTCGATCGCCAGAGCCCGCGTGATCTCCTGGCGCGCCCGGACGTCGCGGTACCAGGGCTGCTGGCGCAGGTCCATGCCGGCAGAAAGGTTCTCGACAGGCGGATAAATCAAGGTGCGTCCTGCCTCGAAAACGGTGAGCTGGCGCGAGACGGTGCCAGGCCGATAGCTCTCGAGGGTGGCATAGGCCGCAGGCGGGTCAGCCAGTCGGGAAGAGTCCGCATAGCGCGATCGGCCACCTTGCCGCTGGCTGCGGGTCAAGGCAAATTCGAGGATCCGCTGATCATCGTTCTGCCGGCCCTGAAAGTTTTCGACCAACCCTCGCAGGGTTCTGTGAGCCTGGTCGGCCAGCGTCCGTTCCGTCTCTTCAGCCAGATGGATGCCGGAGCGGTAAAAGGTCAGCTGACTGATCAATGTAATGGACAGCAGCGTTGCTGTCGAAAACAGCAACAACAGCAGCAACAGTTTCAAGCGGATTGTCATGGTCTGCTCCTGCTTCGTTCCAAGGTGCCTGCGCTGAATCAGCCCATAAGCGCGCGGCAACGACGGCTTAATCGCTGGCGATTTCGGTTAGGACCACCTTTGGCGTTTCGTGTTTCCCGGAGGTTTTTTGTACTTCGACTTTACCGCTGACCGAGACTTCGCGCATCAGGCTGTCCATCACCGGACAGTGCTTCTCCACCATTTCGGCCAGCTCACGGATTTTTTCCTCCGGTTCGTCGGAGATGATCTTGGTGGTAAAGGAGACCTGCGAAAACCCGGACGGGACATCCGCCAGGTTCAGCAGCCCGCGCAGATCGAGGTAGCCCTTGGCATGCACCTCGATCCGCTCGATTTCAAGGCCCATGACCGCAGCGTAGGCGCGATAGACAATCTCCTGGCAGCCGCCCAGCGCGGCCAACAACATTTCGACCGGGTTGGGGCCGCTGTCGGTGCCGCCCAACTCCAACGGCTCATCCATAACGGCGGTGAAGGCACGGATTTGCGAACGGACAGCAAAGTTGTCCTGCTCTGAAAACGTCGAGGCGCGGAACACCGAGGTGGCGATCTGCGGTTTTTGGGTGATGGTTTCGATCAGCTGCGTAATGGCGTCCTTGATTTCTGCACTCATAGTGGTTCCTCCGGCATGGGAATTGAATCTCTCAGGATAATCGTCTTCTTATCGGACTATAGCGGGGGAAAAGCCAATTGACAAGCGGCAGGACAGCTCAACGCTGCCGTTTTGCGACCGAAGTGAAGATTTGCTCTGCTCTTCGGCTGGGGTAGAATGATTCATAGGGGGATGGCGCTGTGGAGGAAATAATTGAATAAACTGTTGACCGCCGGGATGCTGTTGAGCCTGATGCTGCTATCAGGTTGTCTCGGGCAACAGTCCGGGATGTGGCGCTGGGAACATCCTGATTCCGGTTATGCCGAGCGCAACCACCAGGATGACATGGAGGGCTGCGAACAGGAAGCCATCGATTTGATAATCGATGGCCCTTTCTGGCCGGGGAACGCTCGACCGTATGGCGGCTGGGGGGGGGATTTTGCTTTCGAGTTCTGCATGCAACAAAGGGGTTGGCAGCTTGTCTATCCTGAGACTGGACCTGCGCAAACTGAAAAAACGCTTCTTGACCCGCGGAACTGAACCGAGAACCACGACGGGGGCTGTATGCTGAGACTTGTATTGCTGACCATTGCCGCTTTATTGATCCAAGCTCCGGGGCAGGCGTTGGAACTCAGCTCCGTTGTCCCCAGCAGGGCGGAGCCAGAAGCGTTGGTCACCCTCAGCGGCGGCCCGTTTACGCGGCAGACAAGAGTTCTTTTCGGGGCGTTGCAATTGCAGCCAAGTGTGTTCGACGCAGAACGACTGACGTTCAGGGTTCCGGATCTGCCGCCGGGCAACTATGCCCTACGGCTCCGTCAGGATGGCCAGGCCGCCGGGCAGGGCTACAGTTTCGAGATCCTCGAGCTGACGCCGCGGATCAGCGCGATCTCGCCGCGCAATATCAATTCCTGCTTCGATTCCGACGCGCGACGGATCAGCATCGAAGGCGAGGGCTTTTCGCCGGAAACCGCCGTGCTGCTTAACGGAGCCACCGTGGTCAAGCGCTACTATGCGTCCGATCGGCTGGAGTTTATCCTCCGGCCTGGCTTGCGGGCCGGAGTGTACGGTGTGCAGCTCAGAAATCCGGCCGGTAAGGAATCCTTGCCGTATTCGCTCTGGATCAACGATATTCCGAAAATTTACAGCGTTGAACGGGGCGAGGACTTCGTCAACCACTACGAAGTGATTGTGCGCGGAAAAAACTTCTATTTCGATTCGATCCTGACGGTTTCCACACCGCACAGCGAGCTGCCCGACGTAAAGCACCGGCCGCTGATCCTGCATGCCCATGAAACCGGTCCCGGGGCGTTACAATATCCACTGTCCCCGCAGTCGGACCGGATCGTCTATCGTGATTGCCAGACCTTGATCTATCAGCGCTACCCGGCCAGCTACCAGGATAAGGAGTTGCAGCTGCAGGTGATCAATCCGGACGGCAAGAAATCTGCTCCCTTCACTGTTTCTTTGCCTTGAACTGCTCTTTCGACGGCAGATGACAAGCAATTCTTCTGATTCAGGCTTAACTGAGAAGCAGTTTCACGAGGCGACCGGCGCCGTAGCGCTCTCCCTGCCTGTCTTACGGACCGCCAGCAGCAGATCGATTCGGCCGCTGCTTTCTTGCCAGATGCGGTGGGCTGCCTCGGAGTCGGCGGTGAGAACCCGGCACCCCTGCTCGCGCAGAAACAATGTCACAATCTCCAGTATCGGTTCCTCATCATCAACCGCCAGAATGGTGCAAGCGTTCCTCGGTCTGCTTGCGGGCCTCTTCCGTCCGGGCGCTCTGGATGGCCAGGGCGGTCATCTGGCCGAAGGCCTCGACCTCCAGTATTTGTTCGGCGGCGAACCCTCCAGCCCGATTTAACAGGCAGATCCCGCCGACGGTCTGTTCGCCGATCCTCAGTGGAACGCATAAGAACGAGTCGATCGGCCTGCAGGGCGGATTGAATCACTTCTTGAGCGGGGAAATCGGTGTCCGGACGGTCTCGGTTCTTTTGTGTGGCGGCCACGATGCGCTCCGAACGATCGACCAGGGAGAGGCCGCCGCCAAAAATCGACAAGGTTCCGCGGCGGGCTTCCAGCCAGCTTTGCTCCCATCCCCAATCTGTTCATCAATCGTCCTTGCTTGAGCTATGAGACCGGAGGTCGCCGTTATCGACGCGACCTGTACCGAGAAGAAAACCCGCGTGACGCCTGCGAAGGTCGCCGCAAAGGATCACATTCAGTTGGAACTTGGTCGAAACAGGATTTTCAGCAGAGTTGCCGCCATAAGCGGGGGCCGAGGTATCTTTTGCTGGAGCTGTTTGAAGCGCCCCCAGCCGACGACCTTCAATGCCCCCGTAGGGCATTCGCGCAGACAGGCTCGCTGCGCGAAATCGGCACAGCCGTCACATTTGACAGCCTTCTTGCGCGCCAAAGGGGTGCAGCCATCGCTTTCGTTTTTCTGCACAGGCGGCAGGCAGGAAATGGCGGCGAAGGGACAGGCCAGAACACAGCGTCCACAGCCTATGCACTTTTCAGCATCAACTTGCGGGGAGGTTCCGGCGGGCGTGAACGCCTGCTGTAGACAGGCGGTGACGCAGGCCGGGGTTTCACACCCCTGGCAGACCGGCATCATGGCGAACTTGCCGGATCCGTCCACCCCGATCGGCAGGTCGCGCCAGCGTTGTTCGCCGTGCCGGCGTTCACAAGATCGTTCGCAGGCACCACAGGCGAGACAATGTTTCAAGTCGCGAATCAGGATTTGACGACACCGGTTGTTGATCAGGAGGTCACTGAGTTCATCTTTTGCCGTTGGCGGGTCTACGCTGTAATCGCTGGCAGTGGTTTTTCCCATCGGTTATCCCTTTGCAAGGCTAAACGGAACACGAGTCAATGAATCAATATACATATTCATTTTCAATGGTTATGCCAACGTCACGGCCTGGAAAAGGCCGATGAAAGCTACGCTTCGAGGGACGAATGGTTTGCCATGAGAGACGGGGGTGTAGGATATCCTGCACCCCCCGTAGAATATCCTTTGCTCTGTCGGTTCTGGACGGGCGATTAGGGCCGTGGTCCGTCAAGCTCGCTTTAAGGTGGAGGCGGGAGAAAAGGCCAAACGGTCATTTGCGGGGAGAACAGAATCGCCACTACGATATGCAGGTTCAAAAACAACAGAAAACCGATACTGAGTCCTGTGTGGATGGAGATCCAGAACGGCGCGCTGGCCTCGTGAATTCCCAGCAGCAGCAGGTTGCGTTGCAGAACCAGGGTCTTTCTAAAGGCCTCTGGCAGCGACTTGGAGCGTCGAATACCGCCAGGCTTGGCTCCCTTCGCGGACTGCTCACGGCCGCCATAACGTCGGTCTTCGCTTCGCCGTTCGTCCCCCTGGCGCTCTGCACGGCGGCGTTCGCCAGCGCGACGATCAGTGTTGCGCCGGTCGCCACGTCGACGATCACCGGGCAGTTTTTCGCCCCTGCGGACCATTCGCGCTGCTTGCTGCAGGTCCCAGAGCAGCTGCAAGTCCAGGAAGAAACATTGCACCAGGCGCCATAGCCCCGGCGACTGATCGAGCGGGCTTGTCCGCATCGATTCCAGCAGCCTTCGTCGCTGCGCCGGACGCAGAAAATACAGGGTTTCTCCTGATTCCCAGTGATAGCGGGTTGTCAGTTCCTTAAGCAACTGAAGCCGCCGAGTTTTGGCGACGGTTAAACTTGTAGCGAGATACCTGGCAAGCAGGCCGCTGACCACAACCCCCCACATGGCCAGATTGACCAACCCCTTGATGCCGAGCAGGTGATGCCGGGCGTGACCGGCGATCAGCAGCGGTCCGATTGTCCCCAGCAGGATATGCAGGCTCAGCCAATGGCGTTTGGCGCCGATATGTTGAAACGGAGCGAGCCGTTTGCGCGGACTGTAAAGCACGACCGAGAGCAAGCAGAGCAGCGTCCCGACGATTCCCAACAGCAGGCCAGCCCCTTTGCCGGGCTGCAGCTGTCCGGCCACTAAATACCAGTAATCGACCAGCTGGGATGACATGCTTCAGTTGCCGCCCATAGAATGAAAACGGATATTCTGCCAGATGTCGGTATAGTGACATTTGCCGCAGGGTTCGTGACCGTGCAGATGCGGCACGGTGTGGTCGGGCATGTCACCGTCGGGATGGGGGTGCCCCGGATGCAGCGGCCTGGGATGGCAGACGCTGCAGCGGCTGTCGCTCAAGCGATATCTGGCGCCGCCGACGTGACAGGAATTGCAGCGCATGGCGTTGTTGTGTGGTCCAGACAGCAGGTAAAATGAGTGATTGAAGATCGCTCCACGCCAGGCCGAGGTGTTGTGGCACAGTCGGCAGTCGCCTCTGATTCCGGCGTTGATGTGGCTGGGATTGCGGGACCGACGGAAATCGTCATTGTGGCAACTCTCGCAGTCGATCGGGGTGTTGCGATAGTTGCGCCCCGGGTGGCAAGCCTGGCAATTGATGGCGCGGTGGCGGCCGTCGAGGATGAAGCCTGCCCCGATGTGGCGGAAGGTCGGCGGCAGCCAACCGGTCGGCGTATGGCAATCTCTGCAGCTGCGGTTGCCAAACTGGTTGCGATGCGGATCACGGTGGCAGGCGGTGCAGTTGCTGTCAAGCCGGGAAATCTCACCGCCTCGATGGCATTCGCTGCAGGCCAGCCGGGCATGTCGCCCTTCCAGCGGGAAGGGGCCTTCCTGATGGGCACTCAACTCAAGATCCCAGTCCAGTAAAGGGTTATGACAGCGGGTACAGTCGCGGTCGCGCAACCCAGCATGCGGATCTATGTGGCAGTCTACACAGCCCTGCGCGGCCCGGCCGCGGAAACGCCCGTCGCCGTGGCAGTCGCTGCAGTCGGCCTCGCGGTGAGCACCTTCAAGCTTGAACTTGGCCCGCTCGTGCTTGAAGCGGTCGGGAAACCAGTTGCCGGAGACGCTGTGGCAGTCGCCGCAGGGGGTGGCGGCGAACTGACCCTCGTGCGGCCCGTCATGGCAGTCAGCACAGCCCTGCGCGGCCCGGCCGCGGAAACGCCCGTCGCCGTGGCAGTCGCCGCAGTCGGCCTCGCGGTGAGCACCCTCCAGCTTGAACTTGGCCCGCTCGTGCTTGAAGCGGTCGGGAAGCCAGTTGCCGGAGGCGCTGTGGCAGTCGTCGCAGGGGGCGGCGGCGAACTGTCTCTCGTGCGGATCCTGGTGGCAGAAGTCGCAATCGGCTTTTAACTTCAGATAACTGCGCTCTCGGTGGCAGGAGTCGCATTTCAGGGCAACGTGAGCCCCTTCGAGGGGAAAGCCGGTCACCTGATGGCGGAAGACTTCAGGCTTCAGCAGCTCGCGCGGGATCATATCGAATTGTCGTCCCTGATGGTCCGGGTGGCAGGCAAAGCACTTTTTCTCGCGCTTGGCATGATAGCCCTTGTCTTGTTCAATCCGGGCACGCAGCTGCTTATGGCAGTCGAGGCAGAGTCGATCGGTAACGCCGCCGCCAGCGGTGTGGCACTTGATGCAGTCGCCATCGAGCTTGGCATGCTGGGCGGCCAACGGCCCGGGGCTGGCCAGCCGCGACAGGGATTCATGAACAATCGCCAGCGCTCCGTTCGACAGGGTCGTAACGAGCAGGGTTGCTAACAGAATGAGCCGGATTGTCATCAGTATCTATCCTTTATGCTGTTCAAGGCTCTGCCCAGATCAGCGGGACGCCGTGAAAGGGGCAGAACAGGTAATCGTCCGGAAACTTGACCTGATCCAGCGGGCAGGCGCGAACCCGGCCGATCGACTTTTCAAAGCGGATTTTCACGATATCGCGCAGCTTGATTTTCTGTTCTTCGGTGCCCTTGCCGGCACCCGCTGTATAACTCAGGGCTCCCCGGTCGAAATAGGCGTCGCTCAACATGCGGGTTTCACCGTTTCTGAGCAGCAGGGTCAGGATGCCGGTCTGCGGGACATACTTGGAATGTTGATAGATGTAATTGACCTCGCTGGTCAGCAGGTTCAGCTCCAGCACCTCGCCGGTCGGGATGCTGACCGTTCTTTCTCCTTCGCTGCCTTTGACCAGATCGTCTTTGCGCAGCGGTTGCAGGAAGCGGGACACGTTGAGTTGACGGCCGTCCCGGGTGAAGATCGTGCCGCCGACGTAGCTGCGGGCCGAGACGCTGGCGGGAACCCAGACCAATAAGAGGCAGCAGGATAGAAGTACAAGCGCTTTGGTGAAGGAATGTCGTCGCATAAGGCTGGCTCCGGTTAGAATCGATATTCGAAGGTTAGATAAAAATTGTGCCCGCTGGATCGGTCAGAGACCGAGGTCGGGTCGCCGGCGAAGTCGAAACCGCGCCCCAGGGTTGTGCCGTTTTGAAATTCAGCCCACAGATATTCGTAATTTGCTGAAAAACTGATCCGATCGTTCAGCAGGTAGCTCCCCCCGACCGAGACCGACGAATAATTCGTCTGGCTGCTGCCGCGCAATTGTTCAGTAAGATTGCGCCAGTAGCGCAAGCCCAGGTTCATGAACAGTCTTTCGATGAAGGACCGGGACAGCGTCAGGCTGTACGAATCGAAGAAGGCATTATAATAATCTGTTGCCGAATATAAAAGACTCAAGGTCGCGGCGCTGCCCAGCAGGTCCGGAAAATCCGTGCCAAGCGTCCAGGACAGTGAGCGGTCCTGATTGCGACGGCTGTAACGAAGCGAGGCGCGGTTGATGAGCCATCGGGAAAACACGTAACGCACGGAGGTAGAAGTGGTGTAGGTTGGCGAAGTATCGGTCGGGATGTTTTCCGAGCCGACATCATAAAATATGCCGCGATAGGTCTCGCCGCGCCAGGTCACCCAAAGGTCCCGCGATGGCTGCCAGTCCGCCCCCAGAGAGTAGTTGGTCAAGTTCAGGCCTCCATCTTCGGGGCGATAATCTACCGTCAGATATTGTCGCAGGGAGATCGTGTCAGAAACGGCTTTACCGGCGCTCCAGGAAAAATAGGCGCGATCAAGGTCCTGTTCAAACGCGTTCAGCACCAGGGCTTGCCGCGAATAAGAGCGGCTTGCCGAGCTGTCTTCCCATGACGAATAGATGCCGGCGGAGAACGCATCCAACCTGAAACTGAAATCGTAGGGGCTCGGCCGGAAGCCTGCGAAGGCCCCCAAAGAAAACCCCTTGCCGGCACTTTTGTCAATGGAAATCCCATCGACCAGTTCGCCGTCCGCAGAATCGATATAATGCCGCCCGAGGGTGAGCCGGTAAGGGCCGGCGGGGTCCCCCCAACTGTACCAGGCCTCTTCCAGGTAGCTGGTAGGAATATCCTCCGCTAAATCCTCGGACGGTGCATACCGGCCTCGCCAGCGCAGAGCAAAAGCGCCGATCCCCTCGGCGCCGGAAAGTTCCAGGGTCGTTTCGTAGACCGTGTATGTGCGATCGGAGTAAACCCCTTTAGAGCTGTTAACCGACTGGACAAATCTGCCCTCGGCCTGACCGGTGACCAGCGAGGACACTTGCTGGATCCAGGCCAGCTTCTTTTTCATTGCCGACGAAACATCGCCTGGCGCGGGTGTAGAGCCGGTTTCCGATGGGCCCGGCAACACCGATTTCTTCACGGGCACTTCGGGTGACTGCGGGGCCGGCTGCGGGGCCGGCTGCGGGGCCGGCTGCGGGGCCGGCTGCGCTACGACTTCAGATCGGAAAGCCTCTGTTTCAGCCTCGGCCGGTCCTTCGATGGCATCACTGGATTCATCCAGATCGCGCATCAAGGGAATATTCTTCTGAACGACTAACATAGCTGGCCTGTCAGGTTGACTCTGAACAGCACGGGGTTCGACGCCTGCGGGCCCGGCAGGCTGAACCGACAGTGGTTCAGGGGGTTGCGAGGAAAAGTGGCACCAGTTCAGCCCTATGGCAACGGTAAAGAACAGCAGGACGAGAAAGAGCGGTCGCGCTAGCGGACGGCGAATTTGCTCTCCTTTTTTCAAGGTTTCTCCTCGTCGTTCATGGTGACAGTGCCGATTTTTTTCAACTGAGTGCGGAAGCCCCTTTCTTGAACTAGCAAAAATAGGGCCAAATAATGTTTTGCTTCGCACCACGCTTCACTTTTGTGGTGATGCAGAATGTTACTTGCCTATTTGCGGAAAAGTCTCCCGTTGAACATTCAGTCAAATGCGACCAGGATGGCTATTTTAGCCCTCTCCCTTGCTTTGGTTAGACAAGCAATTAGGGCTTCCTGGACTTTTAGCTTCATGTCATTTACACCTAGGCTAGGTGGCATAATAGCTTTATTTTGATATCCACCCTGTGCCCAATAGATAAAACAATCAAAACATTTCACAAAGAACTATGAATTTTTCCAAACACCACTAAAGGCCAGTAATTGTGGGATTATGTATGATTTCGAAGTATTTTAATTTGGGGAGGAACTAGACAGATCGGCCAAGCCGCTGCAGTGCCTAGACGTAAGCTTGATTGTGTTGGTTTGTGTGTTCAGTCATGACAAATACAACAGGGGGCAGAATCGGAATTCTGCCCCCTGGCTCATGGAAATATTTGGGATAAACTACAGGACCTGCTTCAAAAACGCTTTGGCCCGTTCTTCACGCGGTTCGGTAAAGAAGTGCTCTGGCGTTCCTTCTTCAACCAGCTTGCCTTGATCCATAAAGATGACCCGATCGGCAACCTCGCGGGCAAAACCCATCTCGTGAGTTACAACAACCATCGTCATGCCCTCACGAGCTAATTGCTTCATAACATCCAGAACTTCACCAACCATCTCTGGATCAAGTGCACTGGTTGGTTCGTCAAAGAGCATGATTTTCGGATCCATTGCCAACGCTCGGGCAATGGCGACACGCTGCTGCTGCCCACCGGAAAGATGGCCGGGGTAGACACTCTCTTTTTCGGCAATACCGACTTTTTTTAACAGTTGACGAGCCTTGTCCTCCGCGTCACTGCGATTTCTTTTACGGACGACCTGTTGCGCCAGAATTATATTCTCCAGCACCGTTTTGTGCGGAAACAGATTGAACTGCTGGAAAACCATACCGACTTCACGGCGGACTTTATTCAGGTCGGTTTTCCTGTCAGCAAGGTCGGTTCCGTCAATAACGATGCTACCGGAAGAGAGTGTTTCCAAACCATTTAGACAGCGCAGATAAGTTGATTTTCCGGAACCGGAAGGGCCGATAACAACGACCACTTCACCAGATGCAATGTGCGAAGTGACCCCATCAACGGCACGAACTTCTTGGCCGCGGCCAGAAAATATTTTTTTCAGTTCGACGGTCTTAATCACTGACTGCGAGCCTCCGTTCAACCCAGGCAATCACTTGCGATAGGGTAAATGTCAAAATCAAGTAGAGCAAAGCAACAATAAACCAGATTTCAAAGGTCGCAAAAGTTGAGGTGATGACTTCGCGGCCACTTTTGGTCAGATCATTGATGGCGATAACCGAAACCAGCGAGGAGTCCTTGATTAAGCTGATAAACTGACCGGCCAGCGGCGGCAGGGTGCGCTTAAAGGCCTGTGGCAAAATGATGTAAATCATCGCCTGTGGAACATTCATGCCGAGAGAACGAGCAGCTTCCATTTGCCCTTTGGGGATCGACTGGATTCCGGCGCGGATGATTTCTCCGACGTAAGCTCCGGCAAAAATAGCCAGCGCACAGATGCCTGCCACAAAGCGATCAATGTCAAGCACGGTTCCGAGAAAGAAATAGAAAATGAAAAGTTGTACCAGCAGTGGAGTGCCACGAAATATTTCGACGTATGTGACTGACAGGTCTCGTAGTGTCGGATTTTTAGAAACCCGACAGAGTCCGGTAATGACGCCGATAATCAATCCCATGATGCTCGCGGCTGCCGAAATCCAGAGAGTGTTCCAAAGACCGACGACAAGCGGGCCTGCGCGCCATTGGAACGTAGAGCCGAGGTGGTCGTCCTCAAAAAGTTCCTCATCGACAGAGACATTGAGGGTCGGGGAGTCGACCTCAAAGCTGAGTTTTTCATCATCTTCGCTGATCAGGATGACTCTTGTTGTGTCTCCTAGATTGTCAATTTGCGCAACACGGCTGTCGAATGGGGCGTTATGCATGGTTTCGGCGTTGTAGAAAAAGTATTGAGGGACCCGTTTCCAACGCCAGGTGTAATCAATCTTTTTGGTAGCAACCCAGAGACCCGCACCCATCATGACCAGAATAAAAATCGTCAATATGCGCCAGGGTAAGATGTTTTTGGTTGTATTCACCGTTCAATCTTTCGTGCATGGGCGGACAAAAAAAATGGTGGGAGCTTCCGTTCGCGGAATCCTCCCACCATTTTGATTTGCGAATTACTTAAGCTGCTTCAGCCATTTGTCGCTGAGGAACCATTTTTTGTAAATTTTGTCGTAGGTTCCGTCATTTTTTGCTTGTACGAGGAAGTTGTCCAGCCAATTGATCAGATCAGCATTGCCCCGCTTTACGCCCCAAGCCAGCGGCTCGTAAGTGAACGGGTCGTCTAAAAGGACCAACTTGCCTTCACCTTTTTCTGAAAAAGCGATGGCATTGTATGGCAGGTCATAGACAAATGCGTCAATTTTTCCGTTGACCAAATCCATGACGCCTTCTTGCTCGGTCTCAAAAGAGATGTAATCACACTTCGGAATCATCCGCTTGGTGGCTTGTTCGCCGGTGGTCCCGAGTTTAGAGGCAACTTTGTACTTCTTTTTGTTCAGGTCTTTGTAGGATTTAACCTCGCCAGCCAAGTTCTTATTGATCAGAATACTTTGACCGATGACAATGTAGGGATCAGCAAAGCTGATCTTCATATTACGTTCTTGAGTGAGAGTCATCCCGCTCATGATAATGTCAAACTTCTCGGTCAGAAGGGCAGGAATGATACCATCCCAGGCTGTGCTGACCAGTTCCAGTTTAACACCCATCGCTTTAGCCATCCGCTTGGCCATATCGACATCGAAACCGATAATTTCGCCTTTTTTGTTGGTCATCTCAAACGGCATATAGCCGGGCTCCATGCCGACTTTCAGTACGCCACGATCGAGGATGTTATCCAAGGTGTCGGCGGTAGCAATGCCAGGCAGAGCAACACAAAGCGTCAACAGACAAGCAAGCAGAAGTTTCAGATGTTTCATAGAATTTTCCTCCCTTAAAGCAATAAAGAATCACCGAAATGTTCGGCCGGTAGAGTTAATATGATTTGCCTTCATCCAGAAGTTCATTGATCGACATTTGAGTATTACATTCAGGGCAGCGGGGCAGGTCTTCAATGGGCAGGTAGACAATTTCTGTGTGGCGGCATTTTGGGCAGATAACCTCGATCGGTTCTTGTTTGCCACGTTCCATTAAATGACTCCCTGCTTTAGGTTTTCTCAAAAAAAGATTTGAACCCACGAAATTTTGCTTATACCATAGCGCCTTCGCCTTGAACAAGAGTCTAGCAACTTTCTTAGGACCTTCATGGATCAGAAGCAGAAAAAGCAATATTTCGCTGAGTTGATGCTGGCTTCAGTCACCCTGTTTTGGGGAGCGACCTTTCCGATCGTCAAAGATGCCATCAGTGAAATGCCGGTCATGGCGTTTCTTTGGGTTCGCTTCGCGATGGCCGCCATTCTGTTGGCTATCCTGGCGGGTCGGGTCGGTTTTGCGACGCTTGATCGGCGCGGTTGGCGGGTCGGTATTCTGCTCGGTGTGCTCCTGTTTGCATCCTTTGCATTTCAAACCTTCGGGCTGGAAAGGACATCTTCGTCCAACGCGGGGTTCCTAACTGGCCTGGGGGTTGTTTGGGTTCCATTGTTGGCTGGTCCACTTTTGCGGAAACCTGCGGCATTCGGTTCAAAGGTCGGCGTTGTGCTGGCTCTGATCGGTTTGTTTCTGCTCACCTGGCATACCCCGTGGACAATTAATTTTGGTGATTTGCTGGTGATTGTCTGCTCGCTTTTCGTCGCCCTGCATATTCTCGGTCTCGACTATTTCACCAAGGGCTATGATGGGCGGGCGCTGACCTTCGTCCAGGTTGCAACGATGGCCGTTTTGGGCTGTATCGGCAGTTTGATTTTTGAGCCGGTGTCCCTACCTCAAGTCTGGAGCAATTCTTTAATTTTTGCTTTTGTTATCACATCGTTTTTTGCAACAGCTTATGCTTTTTGGGCAATGACAACTTTTCAGAACCGTACAACGCCGACCCGGGCGGCCTTGATTTACACCCTTGAGCCGGTGTTTGCAGCCATTTTTTCAATCTGGCTGGCCGGTGATCGTTTGACCATTATTGGTTGGTCCGGGGGCGCCTTAATTGTTGCCGGGATGCTTTTTGCCGAACTCTGGCCAATTTTCATTTCGAAAAAATCGACAAAGTTTGTGACTTAACGCCGCTACTGTGCTTTACCACATTGTGCCTGAATTTCCCCCTTTCGTATAATGAGCAAGCAAGTAAAATAAGCTCAGCTACAGATGGGGGAAAACATGAAAATCCTCGATTTTGCGATAGATGTTGAACGGGCGGAGCAGGATCTATATCTGCGTCTTGCTGATTGCAGCGCTGATCGAAGCATTAAATCGATTTTTCAGATGATCGCCGCTAAAGAGATGGTGCTGGTGGAAAAACTTCGTGGATTAAAGTGTGATCCGCTGCACCGAGAGCAAGAACTCTCACGTACGCCAAAAGCTGGCGGAGTAATGAGAAGGAGGAAGAATGATTTTTGCGAGTTGCTGGATCAGAACGAAGTTCGCGATGATTTAAGCAGTTATGATTTCATTTTACGGACTGAACAATTGGTTTACAATCTATATGTCAATCTGAAAGATAATGAAACTGACTCAGGAGCTCAATCTTTGCTCGATTTGCTGCTCAATGAAAAACGTCAGGAAATCGATCGCATCTCGACCCTCTATGATGTCGCTCGGGTAATTCAGTAGGCTTTTCAGTCCCCGTCTTTACCTACCGGCCATCCTCCAGCTCTTTCCGCTTTACAAATGTTAGGCTACAAGTCTAATATTGGCGGTTCTTTAAATCACCTGAAACAACTAGCGAAACTATTGTAACTGCATGAATCAAAAGAATATTCGCAACTTCTCCATAATTGCCCATATCGATCACGGTAAGTCGACACTTGCAGACCGGTTGCTTGAAGCTACCGGAGCTTTGAGTGATCGTGAAAAGTCCGACCAGTATCTCGATAAGATGGAGCTGGAGCAAGAGCGGGGCATCACGATCAAGGCGCAGGCGGTAAGACTGAATTACCATGCACAAGACGGGCAGGATTACATCCTCAACCTGATAGATACGCCTGGACACGTCGATTTTTCCTACGAGGTCAGTCGATCGCTATCGGCCTGTGAAGGTGCGATGCTTGTCGTTGATGCCGCTCAGGGAGTTGAAGCTCAGACCCTGGCTAACGTCTACATGGCGATCGATCAGGATCTCGAAATCTTTCCGGTCCTCAACAAAATTGACTTGCCGAGTGCTGAGCCGGAGAAGATTCGTGAGGAAGTTGAAGAGATCATCGGTATCGACACCAGTGATGCAATCCTGTCGAGTGCGAAAGAGAATATTGGGATCGATGAGATTCTCGAGGCGGTTGTAAGTCGTGTTCCGGCTCCCGGAGGCGACCCTGAAGCACCACTCAAAGCCTTGATGTTCGATTCCTGGTACGATTCGTACCAAGGGGTTATCGTGCTGGTTCGGATTGTCGACGGCACCATCAAGAAGGGCGAAAAAATTAAGTTGATGGCAACTGGCGGCACCTATGAAGTGCAGAAAGTTGGCGCTTTCAGCCCACACCCGCTTGAGTTGTCCCAACTGTCAGCCGGGGAGGTCGGCTTTATCATCGCCGGCATTAAAGTGGTTGAGGATGCCAAGGTTGGCGATACGATTACCCACCTGCATGGTCCAGCAGAAACCCCACTGGAAGGCTATAAAGAAGTTCAGCCGATGGTTTTCTCCGGACTGTATCCGATTGATTCTGCTGAATACGATAATTTTCGTGATGCCCTCGAAAAATTACGCCTGAATGATGCTGCCTTCTCTTTTGAGCCGGAAAACTCTCTGGCTCTTGGTTTCGGTTTCCGTTGTGGATTTCTTGGTCTTTTACACATGGAGATCATACAAGAACGGCTTGAGCGTGAATTCAACGTTGAGCTGATCACCACAGCTCCAACGGTTGTTTATAAGGTCACAACGACCAAAGGCGAACATCTGAATGTGGAAAGTGCGAATATGCTTCCCGAGATTCAGTTTATCGAGAAAATTGAAGAACCTTTCGTGTTGGCTTCAATCCATGTGCCGAACGAATTCGTTGGTGCTGTACTGAGTATCTGCATTGAAAAACGCGGCTTACAGCGTGAAATAAAGTACCTGACGGCTGACCGGGTGATGATTGTTTACGAGCTGCCACTCAATGAGATTGTTCTTGATTTCTTCGATCGACTCAAATCGATTACGCGTGGATACGCATCTCTCGATTACGAGCATTTGGATTTCAGGCTCAGCAAGCTGGTTCGGTTGAACGTCTTGATCAACGGCGATGTTGTTGATGCTCTTTCGTTGATCGTCCACCAAGACAAGGCTCAGTTCCGCGGCCGCGAGCTGGTGTCGAAGATGAAGGAGTTTATTCCTCGGCAACAGTACGAAGTCGCAATACAGGCAGCGATTGGCAACAAAGTCATTGCTCGCTCAACAGTTAAAGCTTTACGTAAAGATGTCACTGCAAAGTGCTATGGTGGTGACATTACTCGTAAGCGAAAACTACTCGAAAAACAGAAAGCCGGCAAGAAACGCATGAAACAGGTCGGAAGTGTAGAGCTTCCCCAAGATGCTTTCCTGGCTATCCTCAAAGTTAAAGAGTGAAAAATGGGAATCTTTAAAAAGAAGAAAACCTTTTCTGAAAAAGAGAATAAGCCCTGGTATCGCGAATGGTCTGAAGCACTGATCGTTGCCGTTATTCTGGCGTTGATTATCCGCACCTTTCTGTTTCAGGCGTTTAAAATTCCTTCTGGCTCAATGCTTGATACCTTGCTGATCGGTGACCATCTGTTGGTCAACAAATTCATCTACGGCACTCATATTCCTTTTGCTGATGACACCTATCTTAAAATGAGGGACCCGGAGCGGGGCGATGTCATTGTTTTTGAGTTCCCGGACGATGAGGGAAAATCGTATTTTCAGAGACGCGATTTTATCAAGCGAGTCATCGGGACGCCCGGCGATACCATCGAAATCAAAGCAAAAAAAGTTTACGTCAATGGTGAACCCTACAATATCCCGCAGGAAATTCATAAAGACAGTCAGGTCGTGCCCCCGGTTGCCGGTCCACGCGATTATACGAAGCCGGTAAAGGTTCCCGCTGACAGTTATTTTGTCATGGGCGACAATCGTGATTTTTCCTTTGATAGCCGTTTCTGGGGCTTTGTACATAAGTCAAAAATCAAAGGTTTGGCCTTCATTAAGTACTGGTCCTGGGATGGCAAAGCCGACCTTGTAGAGAAGATCCGCTGGAATCGAATAGGGCGGCCGATCGATTAATATTTTTTGTCAATTATGCAGTTGACTTTGCCCCGAAGCGGTTGCTAGAGTCAGC
>CALZLE010000066.1 GCA_945788205.1 uncultured Desulfuromonadales bacterium | reverse complement strand
TCATCTCCCATCGAACCGACCGGTTCTTTGCCTTCGGCCATCATCGGTCGGACCAGCAGATCGACCACTTCGCTGGTGATATTGTTATAGCGTTGCAGGGTTTCCAGATCTGCGTAGCGGTAATCGGAAAGATCCTCGAACTGATGTTCGATAAATTCCTGCAAATAATGGGTGTGGTCGGTCAACCACTGGTTGTACGGCTGCGACTCCATCAGGTAGCGGTCGATGTCGCGGGTAAAGAAAATTTTGCCGTGTTTCAGATCGGCAGCGATCATCTCGCCACTCTGCAGTCGACCACGCATGCGAATTTTTTCTGGTGGGGTGCCGAGAACTCCGTACTCACTGGTAATCAACAGGCGATCGTCGGTCGTGATGACGTACTTGGCCGGGCGCAGGCCGTTACGGTCGAGGACGCAGCCGATATAGCGACCGTTGGTCAAACTGACCGCAGCCGGACCATCCCAAGGCTCAAAGGCGGCGGAACTGAATTCGTAAAATGCGCGCAGTTTGGCCGGCATATTCGCAACATTATGGCGTGCCGGTGGCACCAGCGCCCGGATCGCTTTGAAAAAATCGACCCCGTTTGCGAGCAGAAACTCAACCATGTTATCGAGGTTGGCACTGTCACTGACGCCGTTTTCCATCAGCGGTAGCATCTGGTCCAGCTCTTGCCGCGAAAAGACTGGGCTTTCGGCGTCGTTGAATTTGTTGAGTGCTTTAAAGCGGTTGCCCTGAATCGAGTTGATTTCACCGTTGTGGGCGATGGCCCGTAACGGCTGCGCCAGTTTCCACTGCGGCAGGGTGTTGGTGGAAAACCGCTGGTGGAACATGGCGAAGGAAATCTGAAAGTCGGGGTTCTGCAGATCGGGATAAAGTTTGGCGATGTAGTGCGGCATCACCAGCCCTTTATAAGAAACCAATGTGCGCGAAAAGCTGGGGATGTAAAAAGCGGGATCGTCACTCAGTTGCCGCTCCACCTCTTTGCGGGTCAGGTAGACCAAAGCATCGAACCGGCGGGTGGCGATCAGGGCTGCCGGGACGACAAACACCTGAACGATTTTCGGCAGCATCGACAGGGCATATTCGCCGAGGGCGTCTGTATCGAGCGGGACTTCGCGCACCAGCAGAATGTTCAGATCATTTTTTTCGCACTGCTCGCGAAAAACCGTCAGCTGTTTTTCTTCATCACTTAAAAACAGGGTCGCCACGGCAAACTGTTCCGGCAGAGAAAGCCCCTGATCTTCTGCAATCTTACGCATAAAGCCAACCGGCATCGAACAGAGCAGGCCACAACCGTCACCGGTTTTGCCATCAGCAGAAACTGCGCCGCGGTGCATCATCCGGCTGAGCGCCTGGATGGCATCCTGCAACATCTGGTGGCTGGGGCGATTGCGGATATGAGCCAGCAGGCCGAAGCCACAGTTATCTTTAAATCGTTCAGCAAGGTTCATCGAGATTGTCCTTTTGATTCACTATAAATGACATTACAGGTTTCAGGTAAGGGCCGAGAAGGTACCTGAATTAAGCGAGTAACGCAAAAAATGCTTACAAAGTATACAATATTATTAGCTGTTGCCGACAGTGGGGAGGTAATAAAAAGGGGCGAACTCGCGAAGAGTCGTTTTTCAACTGAAGGGGAATGGTTATTGCTAGGTGTTATTTATCCTGTTGAGCGTAGTTTTTGTCATCGAGAGACTTTGTTAGGGGCCCAAAACCAAGCGCTGTCGTTGTTGATTCATGGAGGTTAAGTTGCGGATAAATGTCATTCAGTTTGATGAAAGAGTCAGGTTGGGAACCTTCTCCTCCTGGCTGCGGGAGATGAATATCACGATCCGCATCTGTCGTGCGGACAGGGGTGAGCTTCCAGCCGTTGAAGACAAAGATCCGGTGATACTGCTGGGTGGACATATGGGGGTCGCTGATCGGGAGTGTTTGCCCTACCTGGAAGAGGCTGCTGTGTGGATTGCGAATGCTGTTGAGCGGGGCAGGCCGCTTCTGGCGATCTGTCTAGGTGGGCAGATGCTGGCCCATGCTTTGGGCGCTCAGGTTACGAGTCAGGCGCGGCAGGAAAGAGGCATTCAGCAGATAACCCTGACCGAGGAAGGGTGTGTCGATCCGTTGTTTGCCGGGCTGCCGAATCGATTTGTCAGCTTTGAATGGCACAATGACAGTTTTGATTTGCCAGATGGTGGTACCCACCTAGCCCGGTCGGGCGATTGTGAAGGACAAGCCTTCCGCTATAAAAATGCCTGGGGGGTACAATTCCATCCGGAAGTTGAAAAGAAAATAGTCGCCGAATGGTGTCAGCGCGCCAATGTCGGGGTAGGCGCGTTAGAGTTTTTTCGCCAGCATCAGGTAGAATATTATGCCCATTCGAAGAGATTGTTGGAGAACTTTGTGGCCCTCTCACAGAAGCTACAGGGAGAAGGTTGTATCCGGTTATGCCGTGAAACAGCCAAGGATGTCAGATCCTGATATCATTTTTAAATCACCTTACGCTTTACTGGACAGTCAATTTGCCTGCCATCCCAGTATTCTTCCGATATAATATATGCGTTGTCTTCTATTTCGAACCATCTAAGGGGGTGTTATGTCACAAAAAAAAGAACCCCTTTCCTGTCCGGATAGAAAGTGCGTCTGGGATCAGTACAAAAGTAGTAAACCTGCTTTGGAAAACAATCTACAGGAGGTTTATCTATCACTTCGCAGCCACCTCGAAGATCAGGGGATAACTCCGACCATCAAGTATCGCATTAAAGGGTTCGACAGTTATTTCAATAAAATATCATCGTTTTTTAGAGGAAACACAGATAATTCACCACTGATTACCGATCTGCTTGGGGTGAGAGTGATTTGCCCGTTTCTTGAAGATTTAGCTCTGATTGAACAACTTATTCTCAAGCATTTTGATGTCATTGAGCATGAACACAAAGGGGAAACTCTCTCCTTTCGAGAGTTTGGCTATGATTCTGTTCATCTACTCATACGTCTAGAAGATGATATCGGCGATTTACCTTACACCGCCCCATTTTGCGAAATACAGTTACGGACGATACTGCAGGACGCCTGGGCTGAAGTCGAACACGAATTGGTGTATAAATCAGAACTTGGGTTCCCGAGCGATTCGATTAAGCGCAAACTTGCTTCCCTCAATGCGTCACTGGCTCTCTCTGATCTGATCTTCCAGGAAATTCGCGATTACCAAAAGGAGCTTCGTAGCCATGGCCTCAAGCGGCGTCAAAGTGTCGAAGAGATGTTGAGCAACTGCCATTCAATAGATGGCACTGAGTTCGGTGAAATCAGGTTTTCAGCGGCCGAAGAAGCGCTACTGCAACTTGAGCAGGAGGTTGCACCGCGCAATCTGGAAAAGTTGATGTTTAAGTCACTGGAAGCACATAGTAACAAAAACTTTTCTCTGGCGATCCAACTCTACGGCCAGATTCTGCGAATGTCGCTGGAGCCGGCGATCCGCTCTCTGATCTACAACCATCGCGGGATGGCTCTGTTCGCCTTGGCCGATTACCAGAAAGCAATTGATGACTTTGGCAAAGCGATCAAGCACAACGAAGAGAATATTCGTGCTTGGTGTAATAGCGGTCTCGCTTACAGGATTCTCGGTCACTTTGACCATTCGTTGGAGACCTACGAAAAAGCGGTTCAAATCAACCCTAGCTCCCTGGACGCCTATTGGGGAAGAGCTCAGACCTGTTACGAACTGCAAATGTACTCCCGAGCACTTAGCGACTGTGAACGGATACTCGCTCTGCAAGAAGATTTCACCCCTGCTCAGGAGCTGGCAAAGGCAATCCAACGAAAGCTATTTTGATACTTAATTGCCCCCTGTGTCAGCAAATGCGTTGATAGAAGTTACCCTTGGCGTTTGCTAGTAAGCCCCCAGAAAAACAGACGTAAGGTAACGGGAGTTGGAAGCACGTAAATGAAAAAAGACTGTACTTTCAGGGCAGCGGCAGTTGTTTGGCTAAGTTGTATTTTTGGATGATTGAAATATTATTCTCGATCAACATGTAATGGAATACTTTCTTAGATGGTAAAGATTTCTCCAGTTCCAGAGAGAAACTTCTTAATGTTTCCTGGCGGTTTTCTGCTATATCAAATAAATTGTCCATTATGAAAACAGCTTTTTCATCCGTGAGAAGATTGATGTTCGTGGCATAATCGGAATACAAGCCATTGCGTATTAAGTCCAGACTGTACAACCGTTCTTGGTATTCGTCGTAAATTGGCCAAAAAGAAACGGCCTCTTCATCGGTCAGCTTAAAGTTCTCCATGACAACCAATTTTTTCTGGTCAAGGACAATTTGTTGTTTCAAGTCATCAGTGTTTTGCGCTACCGCCAGAAATGGTATCAGCACTGTGATGATTACTAAAAATGGCTGCTTTAGTCTTCATTCCCTATCCTTTCGATGCCACTCATTGATTTACCTGTATCCTGGAATATTAAGATTCACAGAGGGCCTATGAAGGCCAATTGCCGAAGGATTGTTTCTCCAACTTCATTTCACCATCCTGTCCCTGGTAGATATTGATCCAGGCGTTCCAGTTTTTCTCGTCGATGTCCGGATAATCGAGCCGATAGTGGCTACAACGACTCTCTTTGCGCATGATCGACGCTTTCAGTTTCATTTCGGCGTTAACAATCATGTTGGCGGTCTCGTGGGCCAGCCGCAGTTCGTGCAGGTCTGCAGCCCGAAGCATCGGCAGGTGGTGATCACGCAACTCTTCAACGTAGGCCAGCGCTGCCTGCATCATCTTCTCTTTTTTGATGTAAAGAACGAAGTTGGGGATCATGATTCCTTGCAAAGTCTGGGTGACCCAGGCCGGGCCGTAGCCTTTCTCTCGCTTCAGCGGCGCGAGGATCTCCTCTTCAACGGACGTCTGTTTCGCTTCCGGAATCACTGCCAGCGTCACCTTTTTACAGTACTTCGCTGCCGCTTCGGATGCGATGCCCCCTTGCACTGCCGAACCTGCCAGCGACGAGCCGATCTGGGTATAGATGCCGCCAGCCATGTAGGACCCGAGGGCGTCTCCGGCGGCGTAGAGGCCGGGGACGTTAGAGGCGCAGTCAGCGTTGATCGGCACCAATCCTTCCGCTTTGTGGATCGCCATACCGGCAGAGGAGCCGCCGACCGAACTGCCGCCGTGAGCCATTCCCGGAGGTGGTCCGTCCGGTCCATCTTTGCCACCACCGGGAGGCGGGCCTCCTGGCCCACGGTGGTCCTCGAGTCCGGCCGGGCGGGTTGGACCGCCACTGACGTTTTCATTATCGCGACCGCGTCCCGGTGGGCCCATTGCAACAGGGCCTCCTTTGACGTAGACCCGATAGTTCATGTCCACTCCGAGATCGTGGCGGATACCTATTCCGGTCGTTCCCGGTTTGCGGTCGAACATGCCGTGCCAGCCGTCGTAGCAGGCCGCCGGATTGTTCGATTGTCCAGGGTGGCCGTCGTTCCATTCCTTGCCGGTCACCTTGGCGCCGACGTTATAGGCCATCACCGTGCCGTCGTGGGTCAGATCGCAGATCGGGAACCCGTTCGGTTTAAAACCGCCCGCGCCGGAACAGAGGATGACGCTCTTCGCCTTGAAAAAATGGACGCTACCGTCATCAAAGCTGAATCCGGCAGCTCCGGCAATGCGTCCCTGCTCTTTGACTAGGTGGGTGATCATGACCCGCTCGATCACCGGGATGTTGCGTTCCTCAATCGGCTTGTTAAAGGCGTTGAAGTAGAGCGGCGAATCGAAGAATCCCCATTTTTTCAGGTCGTTGACCCGGGCGAGGG
>CALZLE010000065.1 GCA_945788205.1 uncultured Desulfuromonadales bacterium | reverse complement strand
GAGGAAATCAGGGGACTTTTCAGAGTCATGCTACTGGCACTCTGACCGCCTCATGGGCAAAGTGATGTGGCCGAACTTGAATTTCAGCGATGACATTTAAGGGATAGGGGAATTCAGGTTGATTAGTAATCTTACTCACAGCATAGCGTCATCTTTCCTGATGTAAACGGGAACATTTTATGAAAGGAGACCATCATGAAACGCTAAAGCTGTTTTCCCTCATCCTGCTGATTTCATTGCGCCCGGGCTTACTTTTGGAGCCGATGATCTTGATCCGGAAGCCGATCGGATCCTCCGGGATATGTCCGGCTTTCTTGCCAAGACAACTGCTTTTAGTATGAGCGCTGATATCGGCAACGAAACCAAACGTTCGGATCGTTCATCCCGCACGGAAGGTCTGATAAAAAACACTGACGGTTCTGTCGACCTGTACTTCGGAACCAAAGCGCCCGCAGGCAAAGAGGCAAACTGGATCCAGACCAATGAAGGGCAGTCCTTCTTTGTCTGCCTGCGGCTCTACGGGCCGGAGCAAGCCTATTTTGACCAGTCTTTCCCGATGCACAAAATAGAGCAGAGCAAGTAAGGGGACAGATATGAAAACGAACCGCGCTTTGCACCTTCTTTTTGTTGTGCTCTTTAGCGTCTTGGTACTCTGAGTACAAGCATCCGTACATGTAGCGGATGACCTGTATCGTTTCTGTCTCGTTTTGGAATTGAGGACCAAATGACAACTGCGCAACCCCCCATCCTTCGATCCAAATTGCATCGCCCCCCGGTCCCTCCAGACCATGTGCACCGGTCCGAATTGGTGGGACGTCTTGACAAGAACATCCCACAGGGCTTGATATTGGTCTCAGCTCCGGCCGGGTACGGAAAAAGCACCCTGGTCAGTTGCTGGCTGGAGTCGAGCGAGAAACCCGCCACCTGGTTGTCCCTCGATGAGAATGATAATGAACTAAACCAGTTCCTTCTCTGTTTTGTTGCGGCTATTCAGAAAATTTTTCCCAATGTGGCCAGGGAGATCCATGCCCTTCTCGATGCGCCGGTTTTACCACCGACCAAGCTGTTGGCCATTACCCTGATGAACGAACTGGAATTGATTGAGCAGGATTTTATTATCGTCCTCGATGATATTCATCTCGTTCAGAACCAGGCCGTCCTTGAGTTTCTGAATACCCTGCTACGCCATCCGCCCTTGTCGATGCAGCTTGTTTTGATTGGTCGGCGGGACCCAGGTATCGCGATTTCGACACTTCGTGGTAAAGGCCTGTTGGCCGAGATTCGGATGCGCGACCTTCGCTTTTCGGTTGCTGAAGTGAAAGAGCTGCTGTACTTGTCGATGGCTGAAGAAATTGATGAGTCCATCGCTGCAGCCCTGGCCGAAAAGACCGAAGGCTGGGTAACCGGTTTACGCCTGGCAATCCTTGCTATGCGCGGCCAGAATGACCCGGGCCAGAAACTTTTGGAACTGCGCGGGACCTCGCGCTATGTGATGGACTACCTGCTCAGCGAGCTTTTGGAGGAACAGCCTTCTGCCATCCGGCTCTGCCTTCTGAAATCCTCGATCCTGAACCGATTCTGCTCTTCATTGTTCGATGCGTTGCGTGAGAATGATACAGCGCCGGGTCAGGATGATATGTCTGGAGGAATGTTTGTAAGCTGGCTGCTTAAAAACAATCTGTTCATTATCCCTCTCGATTCAGATAATCAATGGTTCCGGTATCACCACCTGTTTCAGGAGCTTCTGCAGCGCAAGTTGAAACAGAGCTTGAGTGTCGAGGAAATCAACCAATTTCATCTCCAGGCCAGTGTCTGGTTTGAGTCGAACAGGTTGATCACAGAATCGATCAAGCATGCGCTACTGGCGGGAGATATTGAGCGTGCGGCAGATATCGTCGAAGAGCATCGGTACAGCGAGTTGGCGAAAGATCGATGGAATATCGTTGTCCAATGGCTTAACATGCTTCCCAATGAGATCAGGCAGGTGCGACCGAAGCTGCTTCTGACCGAGATATGGATTTGTAACCTGCAGCATCAGTTTGCCCGGGCCCTTCCACTGTTGGAGCAGGTCGGTGTGCTTCTCCATGGACAAACGCCAGAACCGATGGTGGCAGGAGAATTCGCCTTCCTGCATGGATACGTCGCTTACTTCGAGGGTCAGCCCGAACTCAGTCGACAGGCCCTTGAAGAGGCGGTGTCGCTGCTGATGGATAAGCAGACCCCATTTCTGGGCGAGGCAGAGCTTCTGCTCGGTTCGGTTCGTTGCATGCTCGGTGAGAAGGATCAGGCCATTCAGGCTTTGAAAGCCAGGATCAGTGAAGTCGCGCCGGCTGAGAACTATTTGCGCTCACGATTGATTGCCGGGTTAGCCTTCCTCTACTCGCTTTGCGGCGATCTGTCGCTGACACGCCTCGAAGCGCAACGCCTGCTGCAGGTGGCAAAGAAGCACGATATGCGGCTTGCCGAGGCCTGGAGTTACTACTTTATCGCCTGCACCCAACTGCACACCGGGGACTTAGAGGGCGCAGCAAGCCACTTTGCGCAAGCGGTCGCGCTTCGTTACGTGTTGGAGCCCAGGGCGGCGGTTGATGCTTTGGCGGGGTTATCGCTGACTCAGCAACTGATGCAGTGCGACGACGATGCGGCAGAGACCTGCCGCCGGTTGCAGGATTTCGCCCTGGAACTGAATGAGCCCGAATATTTATCTGTGGCCCACTCCTTCCAGGCCCGACTCGCTTTGTTGCGCGGCGATCTGACGAAGGCGGCGGAGTGGGCACAATCGGTTGAAGAAGTACCGGTCCCTTCGGCGCTATACCTGTGGCTGGAATCGTCCCCGATCACTCGTGCGAGGGTTTTGATCGCCAGCGGGACCAGAAAGAACCTGGAGGACGCTATTGAGCTACTCCGAACCATCGATCAGATAAGCGAGGAGTGCCGGTTCACCTGCCAGATGATTGAGGTGGCGGCCCTGAAGTCTTTAGCACTCTTGAAACTGGGACGCGAAGATGACGCCCTGAAGTGTTTGACAGAATCTGTGAGCCGAGCCGAGCCCGGCAGATGGGTCCGTCCATTTATCGAATGCGGCCAACTCATGGCAGATTCCTTAAAGCGGCTGGACCGCAATGAAGGCAATCCGGATCAGATCGAGCAGATCCTGAGCGCTTTCGAAGGCGCTGGCCAGGTCGATTTACAGGAGTCTCCAGAGTTCAGAACCAAACGGGACCAGGCACCCTCCAGCGCTCAGTGTTTGCCTGACCCGCTAACGCATCGTGAGCTGGACATTCTGGAACTTCTGTCCCAGCGGTTGCAGAACAAGGAGATCGCAGACAAGCTACACATCTCCCCGGTGACCGTAAAGTCACACCTGAGAAACATCTATCAGAAACTCAGCGTCGAAAAACGTCGTCAGGCGGTTCAAAAAGCGACTGATTTAGGACTTGTCGTATAGATACTGTTCTACATTTTTCTCCCCTCAAAAACCGATCAAAAATTCAAAAACACCTCTCTCTGTTCGTTTCTGCGCCATTTTTGCGCCATTTAGGTGCATGCACCAACCCTTCGGAACAAATACAATTCCATCTAATAACTCCAAACGTTTGTCCCTGGAACTGCGGTAAGGGGCCAAATCATGATTAATCACAACAGAAAAGAACATTTGCGTCCTTGGGCAGCGGCCTACTATCGAATTGAAGTCGAAGGACACCTGGACGAAGGCTGGTCGGACCGCGTTACGGGGGTGCAAATCAGCGATCGCAAAAGGGCAGATCGATCGACCATCACCTGTCTGTCTGGCCGGGTGATGGACCAGGCCAAGCGGGCATTTTAGCCGGCTACGGTTCAGATTCGACTTTCAAAAGCAGAATTACTACAGAAGTGGATAGAGTATGGGAACAAATCTACTTTTAGGATGCGGTACCATGGCGGTCTGCCTGGTGATTCAGTGTCTTGTCGTCAGCATTCTGTTGCGCCTGTTGTACCTTCTAGAACGGAAAAACCTGATCAGCACTACTGTGACTGGAGCGACCATTCTGCTGTCCTTTGTCCTGCTCGTCACGCTGCTCGGGAATCTTCTGCAGATCAGTCTCTGGGCTGTTTTGTTCCTTTTTTTCGGAGAATTTGGGGACTTCAGTACGGCCTTTTACCATTCAGTCGTCAATTTTTCGACCCTTGGCTATGGCGATCTGGTCATGAGTGAGGCGAGGCGACTCCTAGGAGCTCTGGAAGCGGTCAATGGGGTGTTGATGTTCGGCCTGACGACCGGGGTTCTGTTTCTGATTCTCAGTGAATTGATGAAAAAGTCATGGGAAGAAAGAGCGCAAAAAGAACTCCCCGGTGCGGTTCAGGGCGATGCCGGGCATAAAGACCATTAGATAAGGGAGCAGGCAATGCTATCAGTCCTATGTCGATCTGGTATCGCAGGAAGTGATCAACTGGACTTTCAGCAGCCAAATCGTCCGGGTCAACCTGCCGGTCGATTTGGCCTACGAAAGCCCGCTCTAAAGAATGCTTGAGATTCTCAATCGGGCGGTACAAGAGCCCGAAGGATTTTCATAGTTGCTGAAGGAGAACCATCGATGTCCGACTTGATGGCTTGCCATGAATGCGATCTTCTAACCCAGATTCCACCCCTGCCGAAACACGGCTCAGCCTATTGTCAGCGCTGCGGATCACTGTTGCTGAGCTCCAAACCGAACAGCATTGAACGCTCCCTGGCCCTGGCCCTGGCCAGCCTGTTTCTTTATCTGGTGGCCATCAGCTGCCCCTTCCTGGCCATGCAGACCGGCGGTTTCGAACAGCAGAGCAACCTGATTACCGGGGTCTGGCTCCTTTATAAACAAAAAATGGAGGGTATGGCGACAGTGGTCTTCCTGACCTGCGTGCTCTTTCCGCTGCTGCAGATACTCGGCCTGCTCTATGTGCTTCTGCCGATCTATCTCAAGCGCCGGGCACGGTATTCGGTCCAGATTTTCCGCTTTGTCCAGCAGCTGCAGCCCTGGTGCATGATGGAGGTCTTCATGCTCGGCATCTTGGTCTCACTGGTCAAACTGGCCAAGCTGGCGCAGATCATTCCGGGGCCTTCACTGTGGGCATTTGCCGTACTGATTGTCACTTCGGCAGCGCAACTGACCGTTCTCGATACGCATGATGTCTGGGACGCCCTGGGAGATTCCGATGGCAACCACTGAGCTCACAGCCAGACATATGGGGATGGTTAGTTGCCACACCTGTCACCTGCTCTGTACCCCGCCGGACATACAGGAACGCCAGCTGGCCTGTTGTCCCCGCTGCGGTTCGACCCTGCACGGTCGCAAACCGAACAGCCTGGCTCGCTGTTTGGCCCTGGTGATCGCAGCCAGCGTCCTGATGTTTCCCGCCCAGATGCTACCTATTACCATCACTTCAGCGCTGGGGCATACCCAGTCTGACACGATCCTCAGTGGGGTGATCTATTTCATCCATTCCGGGATGTGGCCGATCGCTCTGGTCATCTTCATCGCCAGTGTCTTTGTCCCATTCTGTAAAATTTTGATTCTGATCCTGTTAATGCTGTCGGTGCAGTTTCGCTGGCGCTGGAACCCACGGGACCGCACCCGCCTGTACCGTATCACCGAACTCGTCGGCCGTTGGTCGATGGTTGATGTCTACGTGGTGACCATTCTGGTTGCCCTGGTCAAGCTGGGAGCTGTCGCGTCGATCGATGCCGGACCCGGCGCCGCTTTTTTTGCCGCAGTTGTCATTCTAACCATGTATGCCGCAGAGTATTTTGATCCGCGGCTGATCTGGGACGTCATGGAGGAAACAGATGAATGAAGAAAAAAATCAATCTTCGCTGCATGAGAAAACGTCAACAGCGGAAGTGAGAATCAAGCGTGGCTTCTCCATTATCTGGCTGATTCCGCTGATCGCCCTGATCATTGGTGGCTGGCTGGCTTACAAATCGATCTCTGAAAAAGGACCCCTGATCACTATCTACTTTGAGACCGCCGAAGGTCTTGAAGTGGGAAAGACCAAAGTCAAATACAAGGATGTAATAGTCGGCGAGGTTGAAGATATTCTCCTGGCGGAAGAGATTGATGCGGTAAAGGTGCTGGCCCGAATGACGAAGGAGACAATGCCCTATCTAACCGAAAATACGCGCTTCTGGGTGGTGCGGGCCAGTATTACGGCGGGCGGGGTCTCGGCTTTAGGCACTCTGTTATCCGGGGCTTATATCGGTATTGACCCATCGGAAGAAGGGAAGCCTGCCCGAGATTATACAGCCCTGGAAAAACCACCACGGGTGACAGCGAATGTTCCCGGGCGGCACTTTGTTCTACGTTCTCCAACTCTCGGATCGATCAATGTCGGTTCGCCGATCTTCTACCGACAGATCCAGGTCGGTCAGGTGATCGATTACAACTTCAACAGCAACGGGGAAGCGGTCGACATCAAAATCTTTATTAATGATCCACACCATGATCTTGTTAATTCGGAAACCAGATTCTGGAATGCCAGTGGCATTGACGTCACGCTGGACGCCAGCGGTATCAAGGTCGATACTCAATCGCTGGTCTCGATCCTTCAGGGCGGTATCGCCTTTGAAACCCCTCCAAGTTTAACGGACAAAGAGGACGTCGCTGCGGACCAGGAGTTCCGGCTGTTTGCCAGTCATGATGCAGCGTTAAAAAAACACTATAACCTGAAGAGCTACTACCTGATGTATTTTGACCAGTCGGTACGAGGGCTGAAACCGGGCGCGCCCGTGGAATTTCGTGGCATCCCTGTCGGTGAGGTGATCGAAGTCAAACTGATCATCGACGCGGACACCAACAAAGCCCGCATCCCGGTGCTGGTCATGATGGAGCCGGAGCGCATGGAAATCTGGTCGCAGGGGAAGAAGTTTGACTACGAGGAAGCGTTCGACGAAAAAACCGGACTTCAGGAAACTTCCATTTCAAGAGCACTCCGTAACCAAGGTTTGCGTGCTCAATTACAGACCGGCAACCTGCTGACCGGGCAGCTTTATATCGGAATG
>CALZLE010000064.1 GCA_945788205.1 uncultured Desulfuromonadales bacterium | reverse complement strand
TGACGATCTTTTCAGCGCTGCTGCCTTCAACCGCCTGCCGGATCAACTGCCGGTCAGCATCGGTCAACTCCAGACTGTCTTTACGCAGCAAAGAGGTCACCCGATTAGCGACAGTCAAGTTGGCGTCACGCAGCAGTTCGGAGATCTGCGGATCACCAATTTCAAAGTCGCTCTTGGCATCAAAATAGATTTTGTCGATGGTGCCGCCAGTCGTAAAAATTTCAATCTGCACAAATAACTCCTGCAACTATTTTTGCCGATCATTCAGTCGCCAGTCGTAATCGAGAAATTCTAGCGGCGTATCCCCTGCTTTAACCCGCAACTGCGCTGAGTTATCATCGGTCAACAAATCGGCATAATTTCCGAGAAAAGCCGAAACTGATGCAGACCCTCGATAATCGATAAAATCATCGCCGTACCAGTCAAAAATCTTCGAGATTTCCAACTGATCGCTACCGGCATTATAGCGATTACGACTGCGATCAGAAAGAAATCGGCGTAAACTGTCTTCTAATTGCTGGTCAATTTTTTCCGCGACAAACGCCTCGTTGCGAATCCCGGGACAGCCGATCGACGCACAGACAACTGCGGCATGGATTCGGGGATCAGCAAAAACTCCCGGCTCACGAATAATCTCATGTTCGATTTCATCAAGATGTCGCTGCTTGCCGAGCAGTCGAAAAAACTTTTGTTTCCAAGGTGATGTGAAAAAAGAGCCCAAGTCTTTGATCGATTCCAAGTCGGGGTATTCACTGAGAATCAGCTTGATGGTCAATGCGTTGTAGGCATTGATCAGAAAGGCCAGTTGCTGTGGCTTCTGCCAGCCGCTGTAGGTTTCCAACGGCACCGCGGAGAGTTCG
This sequence comes from uncultured Desulfuromonadales bacterium, assembly GCA_945788205.1. Taxonomy (GTDB): domain Bacteria; phylum Desulfobacterota; class Desulfuromonadia; order Desulfuromonadales; family Geopsychrobacteraceae; genus Malonomonas. The sequence continues at coordinate 2,995 of CALZLE010000064.1, read as the reverse complement.
GAGAGATAGCTATCCAGCTCGTTCTGCTGCTGCTTGAGCGCCGTATAGTCAACCGTTGAGGCAACCCCCTTATCATCCCAATGAACATGCTGCTGTAACAATTGATTCCAAACGGCGTGGCTGTGATCGAAAGCGAAGGCCGCCGGCACAAAAAAGAGCCACAATCCGATCAGCAGTGAAAACCTTTTGACCATTATTGTGACTCCCTTCAAAAACAAGTTATTAGAATTGCGCGCTATTCGTCCAATTCTATCATCAGTGCCTGACCATGCAAAACCGCCTCGACGATCTTTTTCCGTGCGCTGCAAACCAATCGCTGAACTGTCCCGCGCGAGATCCCCATCACCTCGCCCGCTTCAGCCTGGGTCATACTCTCGACATCGCAAAGCCGCACGGCCTCGAACTCATCATGCTCAATAGCGACTTTTTCCAGCTCTGACATGGGAGCGCCCGCAGGCTTGAAGATGCGATCCTCGGGCCGGCGATGTTTGCAGCAGTTACGTGGTTTTTTCGGTCTTGGGCTCATATTTCACATCAGGCTGTTAGGGTGTTTGGCAGCGGTGCTCCAAAAACACGATCGGTCAATTTGACATACCAGGCAGCGGACTGCACTTGGATAACATAAGCCAGTGCAATCACCAAGGCAGCGTCCGACCCTGCTACGCCAAAAGCGTTGATAGCAACAGCCAAAGCAATCGACAGGTTACGCATCACTGTCCCGTAAACCAGAGCAATCGCATCGCCGCGCGGCAAAAAGAACTTGCCGACTATCGTACTCAATAAAAAGTTAAAAACATAGAGCAAAAGCAGCGGGAGAAAGATCATCAACAGTTGATCCGGCTGGCCAGCAATCGACTTTGCTTTCAGTGCCATGGCGATAAAAACGATGCCGAGCACGCCAAGGGTTGAGAAGCCCGGGAAGCGTGGAGCGATTTTTTTCTGGAAGGATTCTTGGCCATGCTTCTTCAGCAGGAAATTTTGCGTCAAAGTACCGGCAATCATCGGCAGAAACACAATCAGTACGATCTGTTTGAAGATACTTAAGAGATCGACTTCGACCGTCGCTCCGAGCAGCGCCTGAACATAAAAGGGCGTCGCAATTGAGCCGAGGCTCAGACCGACAACGGTCATTTTGACCGCTGCCGGCAGGTTTCCTTTGGCAAATCCAGTCCAGGAGATGGTCATTCCGCTGGTCGGCACCAGCGCTGCCAGCAGCAGTCCCAAAGCCAAATAGGGCCGATCAGCAAAAAAAAATTTTCCCGCCGCGTAAGCAACAAAAGGAATGATGGCAAAATTGATAAATTGCGTCAGCAGTTGCGCTTTACCGTCTCCCCTCTCCAAAACCTTGCGGATCTTCAGGGTGACCATCATCGGGTAAACCATCAAAAAGGTAAAAGGCAGAATCAGGCTTTTCAGCCCCTGCGCCTCAAATTTCCAACCATACAGAAAACCGAACACCATCATTGTTGGAATTGCGACGATCAGATTTTTATTGAGTTTACTGAGCAGAGTCCACATCCTGTTGGCCTTACGCTGCCTTGTCGATGAGACCGATAAGAACATCAAACATCTCTTCTAACGACCCCGGAAATTCAGCGTCGTCAACCAGTTCTGCGATCAGCTCACGACCATAACGGAGCATGCGGACCTGTGTTTTCCCGTTCTGAGTAAAAGCCATGATGAACTTCGGCATCAGCACCGAACGCTCCGGGTTGGAGCTCAGACTTTTGGCCGCCTTTTCCGGTTTACACAGCTGAATCATGTGCAGGTCAAACCCCTCGGCCACCTCTTGGCCGTGAGCGGTGAAAATATCCTTCATCGCCATTTTGCCGTCATTGTGGATGGTAAAACCCTTCTCCGTCACCAACTGGGTAAAATCGGTAACAAACTGCGCAATACTCTTATCCGACTCTGCACGATAAACACATGTAGACATCAAGGTTCCCCTAATTCTCTTCTGATTTAATTTCTCTGTCTGACCGCCTTTGACCCCGCCCAGAACCACAATTCAATCCAACGCTCCGGCCACGTCTGCGTCCACGACGAAGCTCCGGCTCAAGCGATTCTTCCGCCTCAAAACAGCGACCACGAACGAAATCTGGTCCCGGTCCCTGAGTGCCAGACCAAACCTGGCCACGCTGCCCTTGCTTGCGACCCATTCCACGGCCCATACCGGTTCCACGACAGTTCAAACCACGACCTTGCTCCATTCCACTTGCTTGTTTGTTCATCATATCCTCCTCTATTTTGTGTATATGCACAGAATAGAGGGCAAGCATTCAGATGTCAATATATATGAGCAAGAAATAATTTCACAGTAAAATATGTGGATTATAAAAAGAAGGCGAAAATTGTTAAAACTCAGCCTTGATTGGAAACAACTCTGCAGATAGCAGTCGTTAATGACGCAAGATCTTCGCGACTGATAATGAATGGCGGCATCACATAAACCAATCGGCCGAAGGGACGCACCCAAACCCCATGCTCGACAAACATCGGCTGAATGATCTGCATATTGACTGGCTCTTTCATTTCAACCACGCCGATAGCTCCGAAAACCCGCACATCGGCAACCGAGGCCAGCTCTCGGCATGGAGCCAAACCCGTTTCAAGCCCACCGGCTATTCGCTGGACCCGCTGTTGCCAACCGGTTTCCAGCAACAGTTCAATACTAGCCACTGCAACAGCGCAAGCAAGCGGGTTGGCCATAAAGGTCGGGCCGTGCATGAAAACTCCGGGGCTGCCGGAGGAAAGGACTTCAGCAATCTTTCGCGTCGCCAGTGTCGCCGCCAGTGTCATGTAGCCACCGGTAATTGCTTTGCCTAAACAGAGAATATCGGGTGAGATTCCGGCGTGTTCGCAAGCGAACAGCTTACCGGTGCGACCGAAACCAGTGGCAATTTCATCTGCGATCAACAGGATGTCATACTGGTCACACAATTGCCGCACCTGGCGCAGATATTCCGGTGCATAAAAACGCATCCCACCGGCGCCC
>CALZLE010000063.1 GCA_945788205.1 uncultured Desulfuromonadales bacterium | reverse complement strand
CCAGCACTTTGTCGATGCGGTTGTTGATCTCGAATGTTTCCAACACATCTTGCAGCTCAAAGCCATCCGCATTCGTTAGGTTGGCGGCAAAGTCGGTCAGTCGGGCGGGATCGTCCATACTGGAGCGGCCGAGGAACAGTTTAATCTCTTCCGAGTAGAGCGGGTTGATCTGTACCAACTCCTTCAGGGTTGAGATGATCGCCATCGAATAGGCTTGCAGCTCAGCCTCTCCGGCCAGCTCAGGGCCGTGATAGTAAGTGACTTCACTGTAGATAATGTCATCAGACTCATTGACCTCATTGAGGGTAAAACGTTCCAGGCTGTTGACCAGTACGTGGGCGCTATCTTCCTCAGTGTGGATCAGTTTGAGGATCTTTGCTGCGACCCCGACACGTTGCAGGTTTTCAGGGGAGTCGTCATCATCCAGCTCTTTCACCATCACCAACCCGACCGCTTGCGAAGATGTTTCCATCGCCTGCTTGATCGTCTTAACACGCGATTCGCCGTTGACGGTCAGTGGAATAATGACGCCTGGGAATGCCGGGCGGGGGCGCAGTGGGATAATCGGCAGACTCGGAGGGAGCATATCGCGTGCCAGAACCAGGCCTTCGTCCGGGATCGCGTGGACATCGGCATCGGTTTCGACCTCAATTTCATATTCGATCGAATCGTCATGATCTTCAAAATTGTCATGCATGCGTAAGTTGCTCCTCTATTTTATAAATCAGGTCGTGATGAGAGTTGGTTTTGGGCTTTGCCCGGAGCGGCAGTATCGGGGCCGCTGAAAACATAATAATAACAGAGTATGGCTGTCAATCTTTCTGTGCGGAAAAGAAAGCTTAAAAGCTTCTTTTCGACACTTTCCCTTTGCCTACGGCTGTGGAATAATCCGGTCATTCTTCCTCTGATGGAAAGGGACCCCATGTCTGAACAAGCACAACGCGTCTATCTGGTTGACGGTTCTTCTTATATATACCGCGCTTACTATGCAATCCGCCACCTGTCAAATTCGAAAGGTGAAGCGACCAACGCCGTCTACGGATTTACCAATATGCTGCTCAATCTGGTGCGGGACGAAAAGCCGGACCGACTGGCGGTGATCTTTGACGCCAAGGGGCCGACTTTTCGCAAAGAGCTCTACCCTGAATACAAGGCGAATAGAAGTGCAATGCCGGAAGACCTGGTCCCGCAGGTGCCGATCATCAAAGATGTGGTGCGCGCTTTCAACATGCCAGCGCTGGAACAGGCTGGGGTTGAGGCGGACGATATTATTGCGACGATGGCCAAAGAATATGCCGCGCAGGGTTTTGATGTGGTGGTTGTCACCGGTGATAAAGATTTGATGCAGATCGTTAATGATCGTGTCTGTCTGCTCGACACGATGAAGAATAAAATCTCGCGACGGGATGAGGTGATCGAGCGCTTCGGTGTGCCGCCGGAGCAAGTGTTGGAAATTCTCGGGCTGGCTGGTGATACTTCCGATAATATTCCGGGGGTGCCGGGGATCGGTGAAAAAACCGCCGCCGGATTGATTCAGGAATTCGGCACAATTGAGAATTTGCTGCAGAATATCGATCGGGTCAAAGGGAAAAAACGGCAGGAGAACCTGCGCGAGTTTGGCGAGCAGGCGTTGTTATCGCGCAAATTGGCCGACCTGGTTTATGACGTTAAACTCGATGTCAGCATCGACGATCTGACCCTCGACGAGCCGGATCGCGAAGCCCTGACTGAGCTATTTAAACAGCTTGAGTTCCACAAATTGCTGCAGGAATTTTCCGCAGCAGAGCCGCAACAGCAAGCCAGCGGCGACAATTATCAGACGGTACTCAGCGAGGCTGAGCTGGATGACATGATTGCCAAATTAAGTGCGGCCGGACGTTTTGCCTTCGACACCGAAACCACCAGCTTGGTGGCGGTGCAGGCCGAGCTGGTCGGGCTCTCCTTTGCTATTGAGCCGGGTCAAGGCTGGTATATTCCCGTTGGTCATATGTACCTCGGGGTTCCCGAGCAGCTGCCGCAAGAGCTGGTGCTGGAAAAATTGCGCCCGCTGCTTGAAAATCCGCAGCTGGAAAAGATTGGCCAGAACATCAAATATGACGCACTGGTCCTGCGCAACGCCGGAATCGAACTGGCTGGCGTTCATCTCGATACCATGCTGCTCTCCTATGTTGCTCACCCCGAAGCCAAGTCGCACGGGCTCGATGCTTTGGCCAGCGAGCATCTCAATCATCGAATGATTCCCTATTCGGAAATCTGCGGTACCGGCAAAAAGCAGATCTGTTTCAGCGAAGTCGAGGTGGAAAAGGCGACCGTCTATGCCGCTGAGGATGCTGATATCACCTGGCAGTTGGCGGAAAAACTATTGCCGGAACTCCCGGAGGGTGAGCCGGAAAAACTGTTGCATCAGGTCGAAATGCCGCTGGTTGATGTGCTGACCCGCATGGAATGGCAGGGGATTCGTATCGACCCAGAATTTCTCGGCCAGCTCTCAAGCGAGATGGCGGTTAAAATGAACGGATTGGAAGAAGATATTTATCAAATCGCTGGTGGTCCATTCAATATCAATTCGCCGAAACAGTTGGGTGAAGTTCTGTTTGACAAGCTCGGCCTGCCGAAAGGTAAAAAGACCAAAACCGGCTGGTCGACCAATGTTGAGGTGTTGACCAACTTGTCCGAGGACCACGAGATCGCCGCGAAAATTCTTGAATATCGTTCCCTGAGCAAGCTGAAGGGCACTTACACCGATGCGCTGCCGAAGTTGATCAACCCGGCCAGCGGACGGATTCACACCAGCTTCAATCAGGCGATTACCGCCACCGGGCGGCTTTCCTCAAGCGATCCGAACTTGCAGAACATCCCGATCCGAACCGCCGAAGGTCGTCGCATCCGCGAGGCCTTTATCCCGGAGGAAGGCTGGACGCTGTTGGCAGCTGACTACTCGCAGGTCGAACTGCGGGTTATGGCGCACATGGCAGATGTTCCGGCACTGAAAGAAAGCTTTGGCGCGGGAGAGGATATCCACAAACGCACCGCCAGTGAAATTTTCAACGTCTTTCCGGAAATGGTTGACGATGAAATGCGCCGTCAGGCGAAAACGATCAATTTCGGTGTCCTCTACGGAATGGGCGCTTTCAGCCTCGGCAAAGACCTTGGGATTGGTCGCAAAGAAGCGCAGGCTTTTATCGATCACTATTTTGAGCGTTATCCGGCGGTGCTCGAATACCTCGAAACGAAAAAAGCGGAAGCCCGCGAGCATCAGTACGTCACCACCATTCTTGGTCGTCGGTGCGCTATCCCGGAAATTAACAGCAAGAATGGTGCGTTCCGTAGCTACGCAGAGCGCAACGCCATCAATTACCCGATTCAAGGCAGCGCGGCCGATATTATCAAAGTGGCGATGGTCAATATCGACCGGCGTTTGCGCGAAGAGAAACTGCAGTCCCGTATGCTTCTGCAGGTGCATGATGAACTGGTTTTCGAGGTGCCACCAGAAGAACTGGAACAGGTGACGGAACTGGTGCGCAACGAAATGGAAAATGCCGTACCGCTCGATCTGCCGCT
>CALZLE010000062.1 GCA_945788205.1 uncultured Desulfuromonadales bacterium | reverse complement strand
CCTTCAAATTTGCCAAATTTCTCTACCTTGGACCCTTCCTGTTCGGTTACGTTCCCGGCTTCTCGTTGGACGGCTCGACCATGGATATCGTAAAGGCCTTTACTCTGATTATCATTGGTACCTATTGTTACTCATGGTTCCTCAGCGGCATCTGGATTCAGAAAGTTTTCCCGAAAAAAGCCACCTGAGTTTAACCAACAGACAATTAAACGGGCACTCGACATTTCGGGTGCCCGTTTTTTTTATTCCGCCCAATTGCCATCAGTTCTTTTTATAGTAACGTTGAACCACAAGGGGGCTCACACATAACCAGACACTGAGGAGTGGATTTATGGATCTGAAATTGGCGGGAAAGGTCGCCTTGGTAGCCGCTTCAAGCAAAGGGCTCGGGCGGGCGATTGCCGGGCAACTGGCCGCCGAAGGCTGTCAGGTGATGATCTCCAGCCGCGACCAACAGCAACTGGAAAAAACCAAGTGTGAACTGATAGCAGAAACAGGTGGCAAGATTGAGTGCCACCCCTGCGACATCACCAGAAGAGATGAAATAGAAACGCTGGTCGCCGCCACCCGCAAACGACTGGGCAAGATCGACATCCTTATTAATAACGCCGGGGGACCACCTGGCGGCGGCTTCGATCAGCAGGACGACGACGCATGGCAGGCAGCTTTCGAACTGAACCTCCTCAGCTACGTACGTCTGATCCGCGAGGTACTTCCTGATCTGAAGCAGAGCGGCGGGCGCATCATCAACGTCACATCCAGTTCAATCAAACAACCGATCCCCGGGCTGATCCTCTCCAACGCTTTCCGCATGGGCATCCTCGGCCTGGCCAAAAGTCTCGCCGACGAACTGGCCCCGCACAACATTCTGGTCACCACCGTCGCTCCCGGCCGAATCGCCACCGACCGCACCGCTTACCTCGACCAGCTCAAAGCCGACAAGCAGGGAGTCAGCAAGGAGCAGATTGAAGAGGTCGCACGGAAGAACATCCCCCTCAGCCGCTACGGCGACCCGGAAGAGTTTGCCAAGGCCGTCTGTTTTCTTGCCTCCTCGGCCAGCAGCTATATGACCGGCAGTACCCTTATGGTCGACGGCGGCATGGTGAAGAGCTATTGATGCCGCCCACTTGCATCTTCATTAATCTCCAGTAGAGTTTACTCTTAACAGAATATTCTTCGTGACTCTGAACAGTTAGCCGTGCACGGGGGATTGATGTGCTAAGGCGTCTCCCTTGCACTCATCAGTTGATTCAACAACCTAACAATTTGAGGAGGAAATGAAATGATGCGATTCAAGCAGTTCACCGTTCTATTCGCTGCACTCGCCCTGCTATGCGGTTCCATCGGCACAGTCGAGGCCGCTCAGGAGCGTAACTACCTGCTCGCCACCGCTTCGACCGGCGGCACCTATTACCCGGTCGGCGTCGCCCTCTCGACCCTGGTCAAAGTCAAGTTGCAGCCGAAGCAGAAGATCGGCATGTCAGCGATCAACTCGGCCGGCTCAGGCGAAAATGTCAAGTTGCTGCGTGATAACGAAGTCCAGTTCGCCATCCTCCAGGGCCTGTTCGGCTCCTATGCCTGGACCGGCACCGGGCCGATCGCCAGCGCCGGACCGCAGAAGAATCTGCGCACGGTAACCATGCTCTGGCAGAATGTTGAACATTTTGCCGTGCTCTCCAAGTTCGCCAAGACCGGCACCGTCACCGACATGGTCGCAATGAAGGGTGAAGCGATGGCGATGGGCAAGAAGAATTCCGGAACCATCGGCTCCAACGCGGTGCTGCTCGGCAACCTCGGGGTTGACATCCACAAGGATTACAGCCTGACCTATGGCGGTTACGGTCCTTCGGCCGATGCTCTGCAAAACGGCCAGATTTCCGGTTTTGGGATTCCCGCTGGCTCCCCAGCCAGCGCTGTAACCAAAGCGATGGCCAACCTGGGTGACAAGATGGCCGTCCTCGACTTCACCGACGAGCAGCTGAAGCAGGCCGACGGCGGCAAGAACCTCTGGACCCGCTACGTCATCCCGGCCGACACTTATCCCGGCCAGAAAAAGGACATCAACACCATTGCCCAGCCGAACATCCTCGCCTGCCGGGCCGATGTCGATGAGGATGCCGTCTACCAGATCACCAAGGCAATCTACGAGAACCTGCCGTTCTTGAACGCCATCCATGGCGCGACCAAGGTGATGGCGGTAGAAAAAGCGATCGCCGGGCTGCCGATGCCGCTGCACCCGGGCGCCGCCAAATACTACAAAGAGGTCGGTATCCAAATCCCCGACCATCTGATGGCTATGTAACAGTTCCAATCGCGGCCGCCCTTTATCGGGCGGCCGTGAAGCTTTCAGCACGCTTCTTTAAGATTCTATGGAGTCCGCCACATGTCGGTACTGGAAAGCGAAAAACAGCCTGAACCGGGAAAACTGCTGATTATCCTGGGTGTCATCGTCTCGATCATGCACATCTGGTTCAATGTTTTCGCGGTCCTGTCCAGCCTCTGGCAGAACGCCCTGCACTTTGCCGGCTTCGCCCTGATCGCGGCGCTGGTCTATCCGTTACGCAAAGAACCAAATCTGCCCTGGAAATTGCTCGATATGCTGCTCGGGGTTCTCGCCGCCGGTTGCGCCATCTTCCTGATCGCCAGGGAAGATGCCATCTACGAGCGCGGCGTGCAGCTGGCCACCAGTGAGTGGGTCGCCGGTATCATTCTGATCCTCTGTGCCATCGAGTTCACCCGTCGGGTCGCCGGCTGGTTCATCCCGGTTCTGATCATCCTGGCCCTCTCCTATGTCGGCTGGTGGGGTGAGCATATCGGCGGGGTCTTCAAGTTCGCCGGCCTGTCGCCGGAAACCATCCTGTTCCGCAGCATCTACGGCGATGACGCCCTGTTCGGTACCATCGCACGGATCTCCTCGACTTACGTCTTCATGTTCATCCTGTTCGGCGCTTTTCTGCTGCGCTCAGGGGCGGGAGAATTCGTCATCGATCTGGCGCGTGCCGTCGCCGGTCGAATGGTTGGCGGACCAGGTCTGGTGGCGGTCATGGCTTCGGGGTTGATGGGCACCATTTCCGGTTCGGCAGTCGCCAACACCGCCTCGACCGGGGTCATCACCATCCCGCTGATGAAACGGGCCGGCTTCCCGGCCAAGTTTGCCGCCGGGGTGGAAGCCTCAGCCTCGACCGGTGGCCAACTGATGCCACCGATCATGGGTGCCGGGGCCTTCGTCATGGCCACCTATACCCAGATTTCCTATAACACCATCGTCCTGGTCAGCATTCTGCCAGCGATTCTCTACTTTGCCACGGTCGGCTTTTTTGTCCGCATCGAAGCGAAGCGCAGCCACGTCGATGCCCTCGACTCCGAGCAGGTTTCAGCACTGGAGGTGTTCAAAAAAGGCGGTATCGTTTTCATGCTACCGATCGGGGTACTGATCGCTCTACTGATTTACGGCTTCACCCCGACCTACGCCGCCGGCTTCAGCATCATCGCCGTGGTCGTCGCCTCCTGGTTCTCGCCGAACAAGATGGGGCCGAAAGCGATTATCGAGGCGATGGCTCTCGGCGCCAAGAATATGGTGATGACTGCGATTCTACTCTGTGCTGTCGGCCTGATCGTCAATGTTATCGCCACCGCCGGCGTCGGCAACACCTTCTCGCTGATGATCACCGAATGGGCCGGGCACAGCATGGTAATCGCCATTGCCCTGATCGCCCTGGCTTCGCTGGTGCTCGGCATGGGCCTGCCAGTCACCGCCGCCTACATTGTCCTCGGCACCCTCTCAGCACCGGCGCTGCATGCGTTGATCGCCGACAGCCTGCTGGTCGATGCGCTGGTCAGCGGCCAGATTCCGGAAGCCGCCAAGGCGATATTTATGATCGCTGCCCCCGATCAGCTGGCCGCGATCGGCAACCCGATGACCACCGAAGCGGCTCGAGCAATCGTCGACGCCATCCCGGTCGACCTGGCGAGCATGGTACGCGACGCGGCCCTCAGCCCCCATGCGATGACATACGCGCTGCTCTCAGCACACCTGATCATCTTCTGGCTGAGCCAGGATTCGAACGTCACCCCGCCGGTCGCTCTGGCCGCTTTTACCGGCGCCGCGATCGCCGGCACCAAACCGATGGAGACCGGCTTCCAGTCCTGGAAAGTTGCCAAGGGTCTCTACATCGTGCCGCTGCTGTTCGCCTACACCCCCCTTATCGGCGGCAGCTGGACAGAAGTGGCCTTAATCTTCGTCTTTGCCCTGTTCGGCCTCTACGCGTTCACCGCCTCGCTGCAGGGATTTATGGAGGCGAAGTTGCGCTGGCCGATGCGCCTGTTGACCCTTTGCTGTGCCGTGGCCCTGCTCTGGCCGGTCGCCTGGCCGGTGCACCTCGCCGGGATGCTGGTGCTGATCGGGCTGTTCATCATCAGCTTCCGCACCTCGCGCAAGGAAGCTGCCGCAGAGTTCTCCTGCTCGGCAGAGTAACATCAACCGATCCCAAAAAATGAAGGGCGGAAGTCATGGAGACTTCCGCCCTTCTCGTTTCTTATGTACTTACACTCTCAGCAGTGACAATCACCAACCAGCGTAATCGGCGCTTCCAGATAGCTTTTTAACGTATCGAGAAATTCTGCTGCGTCGGCACCATCGAGAATCCGGTGGTCGGCAGACAGGGTCACTTTCATAATCGGGGCCACCGCCGGCTCACCCTGGTCATCGACCACGACCTCCCCCTTAACGGTCCCGACCGCTAACACTGCAGCCTGTGGCGGAGTTACCAGCGCACCGAACGACTCAACACCGAGCATCCCCATATTGGTAATCGTGAAGGTGCCGCCCAGTGTCTCATCCTTCTGTAGCTGCCCACTACTTGCTTTATCCGCCAGGACTCCTGCGTCTTCACTGACCTGCTTGAGATTAAGCGTCTCGCAGTTGCGAATCACGGGGTAATAAAGGCCATGTTCCGTCGCAACCGCCATTTGCAGATGAACTGCCTCTTGCTCAATCCCACGCTCACCGTTCCAATGGCTGTTTACCCAAGGGTGCTCCTGTAGAGCGTGGGCTGTCGCAGACAAGACAAAATCGTTGATCGAGACACCGAGATCTTTCCGGAAGCGGATGACATCGGTCATGTCGATACTCATCGTGACGTAAAAATGCGGAATAGTATTCCACGACTCTTCCATTTTCCGCGCCGTCAGCCGTCGTACCTTAACCGACTTCCCGCTTCCGGCAGCAGCAGCTTTACGGCTCATATCGCGCGAAACGGCAACGGCTGGCGGAGTTTTATCTGCGTAAGCCCGCTCCACATCAGAAAGAACAATCCGGCCACCGGGGCCACTGCCGTCAATCGATTCCAGAGAGATGCGCAATTCTTTGGCCAGCTTTCGCGCCGCCGGGGATGAAGATATCCGTGGCGGAACCGCACTGACTGCCGCGTCCTGATCGGGGATGAAGTAAGCGATCAGGCTGTCCATCTCGACCGTCTCACCTTCTGCTGCCAACTGACGGCTCAAAACTCCGCCCACCGTTGCTTCAAGCTCGATTACCAGCGCACCCTCTTCAATCTCCGCCAGCACCGCACCACGTGCAACCTGTTCCCCCTCAGCAACCCGCCATTTAAGCAGTCGGGCTTCATCAACCTGAGAATTTACCTGTGGAATTCTGATCTCTATCGCCATCTCAACTCCTTGATTTGTCACCGTAACAGCCGATCAACTGTAGCATATTAAACATTTCGTTGGTTATCGATTATTTTCCAAAAAGCTCGCTTGCAGTTTCCGGCGACAAATCGGTAAACTGCGAAACACTTCCCGCTGAGCAAAATATTCTCAGACTGACGATAACAAACGAAGGAGCTACCGATGCTGATCATCGGCGTAGATACCGGTGGGACTTTCACCGATTTCATCTGGCAGAACGGCGATAAATGTGGCGAACACAAACGTCTTTCCACGCCGCATAATCCGGCCGAAGCTGTTCTGGCTGGACTCAAACACTTGGCTGGAGAACAGCCGTTCCAACTGGTCCACGGTTCAACGGTTGCGACCAACGCGCTACTGGAAAAAAAAGGCGCCCGCACCGCCTTGATCACCAACCGGGGGTTTGAGGATGTCATAGAAATTGCCCGCCAGAACCGACCAAAGCTGTATGATCTGCAGGTGAAAAAGAATCCGCCACTGGTTCCGAAGGAGCTGCGCTTTGGTGTTCCCGGTCGTGTCGACCCCGAAGGGACAATTATCGAAAATCTGACCGCAGCAGATCTGCAACCGTTGCTTGATGACTTGAAGCAGCAACAGATCGAATCGATTGCTGTCACGCTTTTATTTTCCTTCAACAATCCACAACACGAACGATTGATTGCAAACAGTCTGCAAAAATTGAACTTGCCAATCTCCCTTTCGCATCAGATCCTCGCCGAGTTTCGTGAATACGAGCGGACCAGCACCACCCTGATCAACGCTTACGTTTCTCCGAAAATGGATCGCTACCTCGGCCAAGTTGCCGAACAGTCAGGAGCCGAAACCTTCCGCATTATGCAATCGAACGGCGGCTCCATTTCAGCGGCCACTGCTCGCCGCGAATCGGTGCGGACCATCCTCTCCGGCCCCGCCGGTGGCGCTGTCGGAGCTGCGGCAATCGGCAAGCAGAGTGGGCAGGAAAAACTCATCAGCTTCGATATGGGCGGGACTTCAACTGACGTCGCTCTGATCGATGGCCAACTGCCACTGACCACAGAATCGACCATCGCCGGTTATCCGGTTAAAGTACCAATGATCGATATCCACACCGTTGGAGCCGGGGGCGGTTCCATCGCCCGACTCGACAGTGGTGGCTCGCTGCGGGTCGGACCGGAGAGTGCCGGTGCAGATCCGGGACCGATCTGTTATGGCCAAGGCACAGAGTTGACCGTCACCGACGCCAACCTTTATCTCGGTCGATTGATTCCGAACAACTTTCTCGGTGGCGGCATGCAGCTGCAAACCGAAACGGTCAGGCAACAGATGGAAGCATTCGCTGCGCGACTCGATCTCGATCCGATCGAACTTGCCGAGGGGATTCTCGCCGTTGCCAACAGTGCCATGGAGGGAGCAATCAAGAAAATCTCCGTGGAACGCGGCTTCGACCCACGCGAGTTCAGCCTGTTCTCCTTCGGTGGCGCCGGGGGCATGCACGCAGTCGAGTTAGCTAAGCTACTGCAAATGCCACAGGTGATGATCCCCACCTCTCCTGGCATCCTCTCCGCTTGCGGCATGCTGATGGCTGATGTCATCAAAGATTATTCGCAAACGGTCATGCTCAGCGAAGAACAAGCGAAGCATGCCTTGCTCGACGAACTGTTTCAACCACTGATGGCACAGGCCAAAACCGATTTACAGGCCGAGGGAGTCGCTGACAAACGGATCGAATTACAACCAGTACTCGACATGCGCTACTGCGGACAATCGTTTGAACTGCTGGTCGACTACAGGGAAAATTTCATCAGTGGTTTCCACCAACAGCACCAACGTGCTTACGGCTATGCCAGCGAGGGAAAGCCAGTCGAAATCGTCAATCTGCGCCTGCGCGCCTTCAGCCGCCCCGACCACCAGACACCGCAAGCGCTGCCAAATGTCGGAGAGCAACTCCTCGCGGAAGTCACTCTGGGGCAAACACAAACTGTCTTTGACGGCAGTTGGCACCAGGCTGCGATTCTCGATCGCAAGAAACTGCTACATGGCAACCGTTTCTCAGGCCCGGCAATCATCACCGAGTATTCTTCAACCATCGTCCTGCCACCCGATTGGCAATGCTCGGTCGATCGGCACGGTCACCTGCTGTTAACTGAGAAAGAGGGGAAGAAATGAAAATCAACCCAATTCTCCTGCAGGTATTCCGCAACCGCTTTGTCGCCATCGCCGAAGAGATGGGTGTCACTTTGGGACGCACTGCCTTTTCGCCCAACATCAAAGAGCGCCGTGACTACTCCTGCGCCCTGTTCACCAACAACGGCGACATGATTGCCCAAGCCGCACACATCCCGGTCCACCTCGGTTCGATGCCACTCTCGGTCAAAGCTGCGATTAAAGCGATAGAGATGCACGCTGGCGACATGGTCATGCTCAACGATCCGTTCGCCGGCGGCACCCATCTCCCGGATATCACTCTGGTCGCCCCAATCTACGTTGAGGGTATGGATAAACCGGCCTTTTACGTTGCCAATCGCGCCCACCACTCCGATGTCGGCGGCATGACACCCGGATCGATGCCGGTGGCGACCAGTATTTTCCAGGAAGGTTTGATGATCCCGCCGACCAAAATTGTCGGCGCGGGCGAGATCGACCGCAACCTGTTCCAACTGCTTCTCCGCAACGTCCGCACTCCACAGGAGCGTGAAGGCGATTTCACTGCCCAGGTGATGGCCAACCTGACCGGGATCGAGCGAAGCAAGCAATTGGTGGAGAAGTACGGTTTACAACAGGCCAGTGACTACGCCGGGTACCTGAATGATTACGCGGAAAAGATATTACGCCAGACCATTACCGCAATTCCGGATGGAAATTACGATTTCGAAGATTGTCTCGACTCGGATGGTTTCAGCGATCAACCAGTACAACTCAAGTTGCAGTTGAAAATTTCCGGCGACACAGCCCAGCTCGACTTCCGCAACTCTGCCCCGCAGGTCAAGGGAAGCGTCAATGCTGTCTATGCCATCACTTTGTCAGCAGTGCTTTACGTTTTCCGCTGCCTGATCAAAGAAGATGTGCCGACCAACGCCGGAATCGCCCGACCGTTACAAATCCTCACCAAACCAGGAACCGTCGTCGACGCCCAGTTCCCGGCGTCAGTTGCCGGAGGCAACGTCGAAACCAGCCAGCGGATCGTTGATCTGGTGCTCGGCGCACTGGCGCAAGCGATTCCCGAACAGATCCCAGCCGCCAGCCAGGGGACAATGAACAATACCACCATCGGTGGCGTCGACCCGCGAACCGGTCAACCGTTCAGCTATTACGAAACCCTCGCCGGAGGCTGCGGTGCCAGTCGTCAAGAGGATGGTGCCAGCGCCGTTCACTCACACATGACCAACACCCTCAACACCCCGATCGAAGCACTCGAATACGCCTTTCCGTTTCGGGTGACGCAGTACAGCTTACGGCCTGATTCTGGTGGAAAGGGAAGGCAAAAAGGCGGCAATGGACTCATCCGTGAAATCGAAATGCTGACGGAAACCGAAGTGACTGTTTTGACCGAGCGCCGCACCATAAAACCCTATGGACTAGCGGGCGGTTCAGCCGGAAACACAGGCAGCAACCTGAAAATCGTTAAGAAATCGAAAAAGGATCTGACCGGAAAAAACCATAGCAACCTCAAAACAGGCGAACGTCTACGGATCGAGACCCCCGGTGGGGGCGGTTGGGGGAAGCCTGAAGATTAATCTTATCGGCCAGAAACGACTATGCCGGGTTTAAACTGCCAACTTTGGAATAATAGTTGGCGCCACAGTCGCTCAAACTCACGATATTTGAGATCCGTTTAATGCAAAACAGCCTATTAATCCTAAGCTCATCCAGAGCCACATTATGAGGCAACTTCCCAAAAAAGGCTCAACAGGCTGGCCTCGTTTTGTTCTGGGAACACAGCAAAGCAAGAATCGCCCACGATATGGTATCTGTGGGCGATTCTAGTGCTTTAAGGGGTGATCAACGAGATAGTATTCCCAGCAGAAAATGAATCCTCTGCTCAATCGGCGAGCCCTATGCACGGCTCGCTTTCTGGGGTATTGATCTCTATAGTGATGTGATCAAGATGCTTCAAATTGTCAAGTAAGGCCTTGTAGTGACCTGTCGGTTTCGGATAGTGGGTTACGACAGAGAGTATCAGTGCAAATTTATTTGAGCTGATTTTCCAAAGGTGAAGATCTGCAACTCGATTATCTGCATCAGCTTCGATAATAGAATATATCTTCTTCGTGGTTTCGTGATCGCCATCGCGGTCGAGCAAAATTCTGCTGGTATCACGCATCAGGCCGTAGGCCCAACGCGTAATCACTATGGCACCGACAATCCCCATCGCGGGGTCGAGCCATACCCAGCCCATATATTTTCCTGCCAGCAGCGCAATAATGGCGAAGACAGAAGTCAGGGCATCTGCCAGGACGTGAAGATAGGCCGCTTTCAGATTGTGGTCATGATGGTGGTGACCGTCGCAATTTCCGTGGGAATGGGAGTGGCCATTAAGCAGAAGGGCGCTGACCAGGTTGACGACCAATCCGATCACTGCCACCAACAGCGCTTCGTTGAACATGATTTCTTCTGGTGCAAAAAGCCTTTGCAGCGACTCGACCACCATCAACAAGGCGACCACCGCCAGAACGATGGCACTGGTAAAACCGCCGAGCACATCCACCTTGCCGGTCCCGAAACTGTAACTGGGGTCGGTCGCGTGTTTGCGGGAAAAATAATAGGCAAAGGCGGTAATCCCGAGGGCAAAGAAATGAGTTCCCATGTGCCAGCCGTCGGCAAGCAGTGCCATTGACCCGGAGATCCACCCGGTGGCAATCTCTGCGACCATCATGATTAGCGTCAACCACATGACTCTCAGCGTATTGCGCTCTGCCGTGCGGTTTTCATTGTGCGACCTATGCTGGTGCTGCCATTCATTGAGACTGTGAGTGTGCATCTTTATCCTTTGTTTTTGTTTGACCAGGATGGTTTCTCCTGGTCCGAAATCAGAACTGTTGTACCAAGCGTTCCAGATAATTTTTCAAGCTGTCTATCTCGGCATCATTGAAGGAGGAGGTGAGCTCTTCAGTTAACAGGTAGTGCATCTTATGGTGTTCCTGGAAATGCTCACGCCCCAAGTCGGTGAGGACGATTACATAGGAGCGGCGGTCAGTTGGGTGCGGTTGGCGGCTGACGAGGCCATTTTTTTCCAATGGATCAACCATGACAGTCAATGTACCGGTGGTTATCCCCATTTTTTCCTCCAACTCTTTCATTCTTAGTCTTTCTT
>CALZLE010000061.1 GCA_945788205.1 uncultured Desulfuromonadales bacterium | reverse complement strand
TAATCCTGCAATCGATTTCCGATCCGGTCGGTTTGGCACGTTTTGTCGAACAGTTTTCCAATCGCAGCCACCAGCTGACCTTGCAGCAACTGTTGCCGAGTGTTACCGAAGAATTGCTGGCCGACCTGCGCAAACTGGCGATCCATCTGTTGGCGCGCCAGGGTTTCGGACTGCAGGCCCGGGTGGTCAGCCTCAAGCTGGTTTATGGCCTGATCGTGGTTAGCAATCAGCAGCAACTTGAGCGGCCACAGGCGTTGGTGCGTCAATTCTTCTTTGCCCTGACGCAGATCAGCGGGATCCCGCCAGAAAAACTACATGAAGAGGTTGATGGTACTGTTGCGCACTTGAGGATACTCCCGGCAACGAAGGCGATATTGGCCGAACTGCTGCGTGGGGGTACGCAGAAGAAAGCCGGCCGAAAGCCGCTTGAGTCCGTTGCTCTTGGGGAGCTTAATAGAGAGGAGCAGAGTGCGGATGTCATCGAAGCCGTGGATGTTGCTGACCCTGTTGATGTTCCGGTTGAAAATGCTGGTTTGGTGCTGCTCTGGCCACACCTGAAAGAGCTTTTTGCCAAGCTTGAATTGCTTGAAACGCTGGACAATGGTTCCCAGCGGCCAAAGATCGAAGCGGCTCTGTTGCTGCAGCAGCTGGTGACCGGACGCCCCTCTGGTCAAGAGAATCTTTTGTTGCTGAACAAACTTCTCTGTGGCATTCCGCCAGCGCTCACGGTTCCCCGTCGTCGGAGACGGTCGAAGCAGTGGGATGTTGAAGTCGATACGCTGCTGCTGGCAGTCATCAAGCAGTGGGCAGCGCTAAAAAACACCTCTATCGACGGACTACGCAGTAATTTTCTGCGACGTGAAGGCATTTTGCGTGAACGCGGACAGGGCTGGGTGTTGCAGGTTGAGCGCAAAACTCACGATATCCTCTTCGAGCAGCTGCCTTGGGGACTCGGAATGATCCAATTTTCTTGGATGCGGCAGCCATTGCAGGTGGAGTGGTAAATGAAGGCAGACCCTTTTGTCCAGAACGCAACAGCTTTAAACAACGAGCTCGATTGGTTGTTTCAGGTGCTTGATACCCGTATCAAGCTGCACTTTGAGCAGGATTGTGCGCATCGGGATGTGTTTGAGCTAAGTCCACCAGCGCTGGAGAACGATCAGTCGAGCTTTGCACGTTTTCTGCAGCACTACCGGTTCGATGTCGCCGAACGACTGGTTTTCATACTCGCCCTCACCCCCTATGTGCGGCCGCAATTGCTCGATGTTCTGTTTACCAAAAATACGGTCAGCAACCGAGATTTTACCGAGTTTGGCGGGTACAGCAGCGCTTCCTTCGGTGGATTTTTACCGAGTGCCGAGACCGCGCTGTTTCTGCTGGCAGGCAACGATTTAACCCGTCGCTTCTCTTTTTACTCGCTGTTTGACGCCGATCATATTTTCGCTGAGCACGGCATCCTGAGTTTGGAAAAAATGTCCGCAGGTGAGCCGCATCTCAATGGAGTGTTGAGCATCAATCGCGAGATTATCGAGCTGGTCACCACCGGGAAGGTCGGTCGGCCGAGTTTTGGCGCCGACTTTCCCGCCAAGCGGATTACCACCGAAATGGAATGGGACGATCTGGTTCTCGATTCCGCAACCATGGACGATGTGCTTGAAATCAAGGCCTGGTTGGCCCACGGAGATACGCTGCTTTACGATCTCGAGTTGGCGAAGAAGGTCAAACCGGGTTACCGGAGCCTGTTTTACGGACCGCCCGGAACCGGCAAGACCTTGACCGCAAGCTTGCTCGGCAAAGGCTTTGAGAGAGATGTCTATCGAATCGATTTGTCGTCAGTCATTTCCAAGTACATCGGTGAAACGGAAAAAAACCTGGAGAAGATTTTCCAGAAAGCGGAGTTGCGCGACTGGATCCTCTTCTTCGATGAGGCTGACGCATTGTTCGGGAAGCGGACCAAAATTTCCAGTTCTCACGATCGCTTCGCCAATCAGGAAGTCTCCTATCTGCTGCAACGGGTCGAGGATTATCCGGGGGTGGTGATTCTGGCGTCGAATATGCGCGCTAATCTGGATGATGCTTTTGTGCGCCGTTTTCAGTCGATAATCCACTTTCCGATGCCGGATGCGAGCGAGCGGCTGCAACTCTGGAAATCGGCCTTTTCGGCAAAAACGGAATTGCAGAAGAGCATCGATTTAAAAGAGGTCGCCGGACGCTACGAACTTTCCGGTGGCTCAATTATGAACGTCGTGCGTTACGCGACACTGTGGGCATTGGAGCGCGGAGAGCGATTGATCACCAATGCTGATCTGCAGGAGGGGATTCGGAAGGAGTTCCAGAAAGAGGGGAAGACGGTCTAGTCGAAACAGGCAACTCCGGCGGGTTAGGCCCGCCAGCCGAAAAGATGAGCAAAATCGATTGAATGGGCGTGGGTATGTTTGCAGCAGCAGTCAAACAGAAGGAATCCTCAGCAGCGGTTCGGACAAAAACTTCCGAATCGGCTCACCCCGGTCGTGCGCCTAATAAGGCGACCGTTCAGCTCAGCAGCGTAATCCGTAATGCGAGTGTCCAGCCTAAATTGACTATCGGTCAACCGAACGACAAGTACGAGCAAGAAGCGGATAATATGGCGGACCGGGTTATGACTTCGCCCGAACCGACTGCTGCCACTCTCCCCACGCCCCCGGACGTCAGTGTGACGCCGTCAGCTCCAGCGCCAGTCCCTGTCCCGTATCCATCGGTCGGGCGAAGCACTCGTTCAAATCGAACATCGAAGCGGGTCAAAATTAACAGAAGAAACATTTCTTCGATTGATAAGTCGAACTTCACGTCCACGCGGGGTGACGAGCCGGGTACCTCTTTCAAAGGGGTGGTCAGCTCCAGAGGCCCTCCGGTTGGGTTAAGTCCTCAGAATATGCTTCAACGTGCTGAAGAGAAAGATCTGCAGAAACAACCGCAGGAAGAGGAAGAAGCGGTTCAGCCGTTGTTGATTCAGCGACAGCCGGAAGGGGATGAAGAGGAGCCGGTTCAAGCTCAAGGTGGCGCCGATCTCCAGCGCAGTGTGCCGGAGTCGATGGAAAGCTCGATCCGTTCCAGTAAGAGTGATGGTGCGCCCCTGGCTCCCGAAGTGCAGACGAAAATGGAAGGTCATTTCGGCGCCGATTTTTCTGCTGTGCGGGTACACAGCGGAAGTGAAGCGGTGCAGATGAGCGGAGCGATCGGCGCTCAGGCGTTTACCCACGGCAGCCACATCTATTTTAATTCCGGTAAATACAGCCCGGAGAGCGGTTCCGGTCAGCGCTTGCTTGCGCACGAGTTGACTCACGTGGTGCAACAGGGTGCTGCTCCCCAGCAAAGTTCTCAAATACAGTCGGCTCCGGTGCAGGTGCAGCGCTTCGGTGGCGCAATCCGTTCGCGATTAGCGGCGCTGGCGCGGCATGTGCCGGGCTACACCTTGATGACCACCGCCGCCGGGTATGACCCGATCGCCGGGCGGACAGTGGCGCGCACGGCGCAGAATCTGATCGGTGGGCTTCTGGGGCTGATCCCTTTCGGTACAGCACTCTACGACAAACTGGTGGAAACCGGAATCGTCGGGCGGGCGCTCAATTTCGTGCTCGGCGAGCTGAGCCGCTTCAACCTGACGCGCGAGCGTCTGAGTCAGCTGGTGCAGAGGGCGCGCAGTGAGATGGAATTCTTACGACTCGATGTGTTTCAGTACAACCTCGGTGTATTGCGGCGACATGTCGGTGGTCTGATTGCCGATATTCGAGGTTTCGCCAGCTCGTTGGCGCGGACGCTGCTGACTATGGTCAAAGACGCGCTGCTCAGCCGGTTGCGTAGTATCGCTAACAGTCTCCCCGGTTATTCACTGCTGACCAAGATTTTGCGCCGCGACCCGTTGACCGGTGAGGGCGTTGAATCGAGCACTGAACAGATCATCGAAGAATTTCTGATTCTGATTGGCCAGCGCCGGCATCTGGAAAAGATGCGCGAGACGGGAACCATTCAGCGGGTGGCCGCCTGGATCGATGCACAGCTGGCGCAGCTTAACTTCAGCTTCGCCGAAATTCGTGCCCTGTTCAGCGAAGCGTGGGACGCGTTTTCGTTGCGCGATCTGGGCCATCCGATTGAGGCATTCCGGCGGACAGTGAATATTTTCCGCCCCTTCGTCGGGCGGGTGGCCCGTTTCGCCTGGAATGTGGCATCAGCGGTGCTGCGTTTCATCAAAGATGCCTTGCTCGGCGCATTAACCCGCTTCGCCCAAAGAATGCCCGGCTTTACCCTGTTAACAGTGATTCTCGGCCGCAACCCATTTACCGGCGAGGCAGTGGCGCGGACGGCAACCAATCTGGTACGCGGGTTCATGGAGTTTGTCCCCGGTGGCCGCGAAAAGTTCCGCAACCTGCAGGAATCGGGAGCTTTGGACCGGGCCTTTGCCTGGGTCAGTGAACGGGTGACACAATTCCTCGATATTATGGCGAGCATCCGGGCGGCCTTCAGCCGGCTGTGGAATTCCTTTTCGATCAACGACATTTTCGATCCGATCGGTGCCTTTGAGCGGGTCGTCAACCTATTCCGTTCGCCGGTGCGACGCATCATCAATTTTGCCGCCGAGGTCGGCATGAAAATCCTCGAATTCATCTTTGAGGGCGTGATGGGTGCTGGCGGTACACGGGTGCTGAATATTCTCAAGCGGGCGCGCGCCACCTTCATGACCATCATCCGTGATCCGGTCGCTTTTATCCGCAACCTGATTCAAGCAGTGATGACCGGCTTCCGACAATTTTCACGCAATATTCTCGAGCACCTGCGCAGTGGTTTGGTCGGCTGGTTGTTCGGGGCTCTGGAAGGCGCTGGTATCCAGCTGCCGGAACGCTTCGATCTGCACGGCATCATCTCTTTGGTGCTGCAGGTGCTCGGCTTAACTTATCAACGTATCCGGCCGCGACTGGTGCGGAGACTGGGAGAGCGAGCAGTCGGCAGGCTGGAACGCACATTTGCTTTCTTACGGACTCTGGTGACCGAAGGGCCGGGTGCTGCCTGGCGTCAGGTTCTGGAATTTGCCGGGAACATTCGCGACCAGATTATGGGTGCGATCCGCAATTGGGTGATGACCCGCATTGTTGTCGCAGCGGTAACCCGGATCGCCTCGATGCTCAACCCGGCCGGTGCCGTGATTCAAGCAATCATGGCCATTTACAACACCATCATGTTCTTTGTCGAGCGGATCAATCAGATTATGGCGCTGGTCGAGTCGGTGACCAACTCAATTTCACGGATTGCAGCCGGGGCGATCGGCGCGGCTGCCAATTTTGTTGAGCAGTCGATGGCCCGGACAGTCCCGGTGATTATCAGCTTCCTCGCCCGACTGCTCGGTTTGGGCGGTATTTCAGCGACCATCCGCAATATTATCCGGCGCATCAGACGACCGATCGATCGAGCCATCGACCGGATTATTCAGATGGTGGTGCGGCAAGGGCGACGACTTTTGGCGCGTGGGCGAGCAGCTGCGGGACGGGCAGCGAGCGCAGTGCGTAATTTTCTCTTCCCACGTCATCGTTTCAATGCCGGGGGGCACGCACATTCTCTACAGGTAAATGACAGCGGTGGGCAACCGCGGTTGATGATTGCCAGTACGCCACAACCGATCGAACAGTTTTTAAACAGTTATGCTGCGAACAACGCTTTGAACGAGACGAAACAGCAAAAGCTGACCCAGGCACGGAGTTTGATTAGTTCGCAGGTCAATCCGCTGTTGCGGCAGATAAAGCAGGCGCAGCAACGCAACCGGCCGCAAAGTGAAATTGATCGCTTGAATCGCGAATTACTGCAAAAAGAGGTTCAGCTTTCCGAACTGGTTCGGCAGATCATCGGGACCGGACAGCTGAATGTAGAACAGTTGGAATACCATCTTGAGGGGCTTTCTGGAACCTATGCCAGTATGCCGAAACCGCGCCGCGATGACATGACCGCCGATCATCAACCGCAGGCGGCGGTTCTGCAGTGGGCAGCGGCGCGGCGCGAGGATGGTCGACTGCTGTTTCGCTCTGGGACGGCAATGCGCAACCGTGCCGCAAGTCGGGCTGCCGCTGGATATGCGATCAATCTGCAAGCGGGACGTCATCGGGCGGGACGAACCTACGGTGGAAAAGGAACCGGAACCAAGAATGAGTTTATAGCTAATTACACCAGTCAGACCAGGAATATGACCGATCATCAAGATAAGCGGGACACCCTTGTGAGACTCCTCCGTCGCGACCTGCAGGCGGATGTAGAGGCAATGCGAACCGTTGCGAACTCGGATGCCCAGTACGCTGATATTGATCAACTTGATGCCACTAACGATCAGAAAAGGGACTTAAAAGGTCGGGTAAAGAATCAGATTCTGCAAGGTGAAAGTCGGATTGCGAGCCAAGATTTGGATAGCTTGAAGAGAGTTTGAAAAGAGGGGATTTATATGCGTGGATATCTTTCAAAAAAAGAAAAGGCAGTGCCGGCAAGGGCGGTTCAAAGAAAAGACCGTGGGCCGAAAGCGAGTCCTGATCGAGAAACGATACATTTGAGTCGCTTGTTACGGGATGCGGGAGCGCAGGCCAAATTGAAAATTGGCAGGCCGAATGATCGCTATGAGCAGGAAGCGGACCGGGTTGCTGATCGGGTGTTGAGAACACCTGATACGGTCTCTGCTGCGCCTGTGGCGGCCGGAATTACCCCATTGACGCTACAGCGCTCAGAGGAAGAAGAGGCGCAGCCAAAACGGCTGCAGCGGGCGGAAGAGGAAGAGGCTCAGGCCAAAGTGTTGCAGCGCGAAGAAGAGGAGGAGGCGGCACAGCCGAAACTGCTGCAAAAACAGGAAGAAGAGGAGGAGGCAGCACAGCCAAAACTGCAACGACAACCTGAGGAAGAGGAGGAAGAGGAAGCTCAGACAATGTTGCAGCGACAGGAGGAGGAAGAAGAGGAGATGCAGATGAAAGGGGAGGCGACAGCAGCGCCTCCGCAACTATCTGCGCAAATGGCAACAGTTCGGGGTGGCGGTCAACCGTTGCCGGAATCGGAACGGGCTTTTTTTGAACCGCGCTTCGGGGTCGATTTTTCCGGGGTGCGAGTCCACAGTGGTGGGCAGGCATCGGAAATGGCGAGATCGGTCCGGGCACGGGCCTTCACCGTTGGACAGAATGTCGTCTTTGGTTCCGGGCAGTACGCTCCCGGTTCTGCTGCTGGACGTAAGTTGATGGCGCACGAGTTGACTCATGTGGTGCAGCAGGGTGGTGGCAGAACAGGAAAACTACAGCCATTTTCGGACCTGTCCCGTTCTGCGCCGAACAATACAATTCAGAGGCGTCGTTTGCCAAAAAAGTCTAAGTTGACCGCTTTGTTGAGCGGTCAGGACAGCACTGCTCATGGCGTTGGTTTGACGCTCTTGGTGAAACGGGCCATGGCGGAATTGAGCAACAAGCAGAAAACCGCTATAGAGGCAAAGGCGAGAGGCAAGTTGACTGCGAAGAAATATGCTGCTCTCACCACAGGGCAAAAATCATTGCGACTGGCAGAGGCTCTTTATACGAGCAACAAAAAGTATCGCTTTGGTGGTCCTAGGCGTTCGCAAATGAGGCCTGGCTTGTTCTCTATGGATAGAGTCAAGATCGCCATCCTAGTTAGGAAGGCAAACATCTGTTTTTATGCAGTTGCTGCTGGTCTTTGTGATGTCTCTATTCTGCAGGTATTTGGAGCTTTGAATTTAAACTTGGTTAAAGCCAGGTATTTTAATGCTTTAATCCAAATGAATTCTATTTATTCGAAGAATAAGATCCTGGTAGATCGTTCAGGGTATTCAGGTGAGGTTGGTCTTGCTGGTATGACCGATTCCAGCATGATTGTATTACCAGCTGATTATGTTGACAACCCGACGAGCAAGGAGTCGGTTGTAATGCTGGTGCATGAAAGTATGCATGCCGGAAACAGTTCGGTGAAGGATTATGGCTATGTCTCTGAGAAAACAACCTTTACCAAGAAATCAGAAGCAATCAAATTGAAAAATGCCGCTCACTACGAGGTGCCTATCCGGCGCCTGCTGAAAGCGAACTTCTCTTATCCCGGACAAACCTTTACTCCTGGCCAAAAAACATTAACGCTGCCGGAGAAAGCGGTTGGCCAAGTGACGGAGCGACTGCGTAAGGCTTGGACCATGAGTCTCCATCTGCATGAATTGTTGGTATATGCCTATAAAAATCCCAAAACGTGGTCTGCACTTTCCAAAAAGACCCTACGTTATGCGGGTGCCCATAGTAAGGCGAGGTTCAGTAACAGTCTCCCTTATTGGTCTAAGGTGGAAAAATTGACGATACATCAACG
>CALZLE010000060.1 GCA_945788205.1 uncultured Desulfuromonadales bacterium | reverse complement strand
TTTTTCCACCGGCAGGCTCTCGCCGGTGATCGGTGCCTGATTGACGGTCGAGCTGCCCGTGACGATCTCGCCGTCCAGAGCGATCCGTTCGCCCGGCTTCACCCTGACCAGCGCGTCGAGTGCGACGCTTTTCGCCGGGACCTCCGCCCAGCTGCCGTCGGGCTGGCGCAAGGTCGCCGTCTCCGGGGCCAGGTCCATCAGCCCGCGGATGGCGTTGCGCGCCCGGTCCAGCGATTTCGCTTCGATGATCTCCGCCAGCGCGAACAGGAACATGACCATCGCCGCTTCCGGCCACTGGCCGATCAGCAGCGCGCCGGTCACCGCAACCGCCATCAGCGCGTTCATATTCAGGTTGCGGTTGCGTAGCGCGATAAAGCCCTTCTTGTAGGTGGGCAGGCCGCCGCTGACAATCGCCAGCAGCGCCAGCGCGGCAACCGTCCAATGGAAGCCGCCGTTTAGCCAGTACACGACCTCGGAGGCGGTGGCCGAAACGCCCGAGACGAGCATCGGCCACCAGTTGGTCTTGGCCGGTTCGACCGGAGCCGTTTCAGCTTTCGACTCATCGATGACCTGCGCCTCAAGGCCGAGCGACTTCAGCGCCGCCAGTATCGAGGGCAGCGCCTCGGGCGCATGGTGCAGTGTCAGGGTGCGTTGCACCAGATTGAAATCGAGTTCCACGACGCCGGGCATCCCAGTTAGTTTGCCGCGAATCAGGCCCTCCTCGGTGGGACAATCCATCTTGGCAATGCCCAGCACCGTGGTCTGTCCCGCCGGAGAAAGGGGGTCACGGACCACACGCATGCCGATGGTGGCCAGCGCCTCTACCAGCGGCTCCGGCGACGGCAGCCGGTGGGTAACGGCAAGAGTGCGCTGCACCAGGTTGAATTCCAGCTCTGCCACCCCGGGCAGATGCCCCAGCTTGTCGCGGATCAGCGCCTCCTCGGTGGGGCAGTCCATATTCTCGATCCGGTAAACAACACGGTTTACGTCCGTACTCGGCGGTTCGGCGGAGGGCGCCGAACCGGTGCTGCAACTACAGTTTTTGGACACGCATTCGCTCATGAATAACTCCCTTGGTGGCGGACCCAAGTACATTTGCCAAACTATTATTTGTCAGGAAAAAACGACAACATCACGCCGCTGCAATAAAAATGTCCTGAAGTTACTGCAAGGGCATATCTGTGGACTGTTGGGTAGTGAGAAATTCCAGTTCCCCACGGACCTTATCGGCCTCACTGCCGATGGGATTGAGCGCAATGAATTTCTGCCATACCTCAGCGGCTTTGGCAAAGTCCTGCAAGTCATAGCGGTAGAGAAGGCCCAGGTTATACAGGCTATGCTGATGGCTCGGGTTGATCTCGACGGCCTTGGTGAAGTTGTCTTTTGCCTTGTCGAACCAGCCCAGCTGACGGAACATGACACCCTGTTCGGTCAATATGCTCGGATCGTTGCTATCCAGCTCCAGGGCCTTGCCGTAAGCTTCAATCGCCGGGAGTGTTTGAGCAGATTCACAGTAATAATGTCCCAGCTGAACCCAGGCGTTCCGATTGTTCGGCTCTTTGGCCAGAACCTCTTGCAGCAACTCGATATTGTTCTGGACATTAACCGGCGACGCACCGGCGGGGGCAGACGCCGAGGAAACGTCTCTATTCGTGGTGTTGGTAAAAACAACCCCGACGAAAACACCAAAGGCCAGGGCGACAGCAGTAAAAAAAATAGTTTTGTTTCTCATATCCTTCTCCGTGTTAAGAAAAATCGGCGACTGCCCGACGGGGCAGTCGCTCAGGTCTATTTTGCATTCCTGATAGCTTAGGGGCCGAATACCATCCACTCATCAGCAGCTCCTTTTGAGTCGTTTTCTTCTGTTCGACTTGTTTATTAAACACCCTGAAGTTACTATAGGGTCAAGTCCGATTAAGTTCGAAAGGAGCTTTGCCCCGTGAAACCGAAAATGAAAATTGGCGAACTGGCCCGGCGAACCGCTTGCCGAGTGGAAACAATCCGCTTCTACGAAAAGGAGGGGCTGCTGCCGCCACCGCCGCGCAGCGCCGGCAACTACCGCCTGTACGGCAAACTGCATGTCGAGCGGCTGCTTTTCATTCGCAGCTGCCGTTCCCTCGACATGACGCTCGACGAGATCAGGCGGCTGCTGCAGATCCGCGCCACACCGCGGGACGATTGTTCCGCAGTCAGCGCACTCCTTGATAAACATATCCGCCAGGTCGGAGCCCGGATCAAGGAGCTCGAACAGCTGCGGGATCAGCTCCATTCTCTCAGCCTGCGTTGCAGCGGCACCCGTACCGCCGAGCAGTGCGGTATTCTGCAGCAGCTCGGCGGTACGGAGTTCAACACCGACGGCTAGCGTTGCGCAGCTGGAATCTGACGGTGCCGGCAAACTGCCTCATCCACCGGCAGTTTGCTTCTTTGCTGTCTGCTGTCTGGCCAGTTCCGCGTCGATCATCTGTTTAAAGCCGGCCATGCTGCGCTGTTGCAGACGCCGCCCGTTGATAAAGACCGTCGGCGTGCCGCGCACGCCAACCTTCTGCCCTTCCTGCTGATCCGCATTGATCTGCTGCTGCAGAGCCGGATCGTTGCGCTCCTGATCAAACCGCGCCATATCGAGACCGACCTGTTCGGCCAGTTCTTGTATTTTTTTCGGATTCAGTGTGTTGTAATTTTCAAACAGCAGGTCATGCAGCGGCCAGAATTTCCCCTGTCTCTCTGCGGCAAGCGCCGCGGCAGAGCCACACGGGCATTTTTGTGCATTTTTAGGGGGAAATTTTTAAACACCAGCCTGGCCTTGCCGGGATAGGTCTCCAGGACCTGCTTGAACAGCGGAACGGCCTTGGCGCAGTAGGGACACTCAAAATCATCAAAAACGACAATCTCCACCGGGGCGTCGGGAGCGCCCAGTGAGGGCGCGCCGGCGGTCGTGAGCGACACCACCGGCTGCAGCGCCAGCAGAGTCATCTCTTGCTTCTCGGCCAGCTGCAGAATCAACCGATCTGGCCCCTGGGGAGTAATCCCGGTCACCTCCGGGCCGACCTCAAAGACGCCCTGTTTTTTTCCATCGGCTGAGTAAAGCTGCACCTGTCCGGTTGTCGTCAGCACATAAATGCGCTGGCCATCGGCCGATGTGACCACCTGGCGCGGCGTCTCTCCGAGTGAGACCGATCTGAGTAAACGCACATCGACCGAATCAGCCAGCAGGCCGGTGGCGCTGAGCAATAGAAGCAGGATGACGAGCAGGCTTTTCTTCATGTTCTTTCCCTTTCTGTAAATAAGGTGGAACCGTGCACTTTTTAACGTTCTGAAGGCAGGCGGTTACGGACAGAGTTTTAATACTGCTGATAGGGCGGCATGTTGGCCCGCTTGGCCATTTCCCGGATCGGGTCGTAGTCAGCGTCGCTGAGCTGCTCGAAGCCGTCCACCCAGGCCGCCTTGAGCACCTTGACCTGCTCGCCGTCAATCTCCACGGTATCTTCGGGAGTCAGCTCCATGAGCGCCTGGCGAAATTTCTTGACCAGCTCGGGATCGGTATCCCCGGCCGACCCGAAGGTACAGTAGGGAATAAGCGGACTCTGGCCCAGGATATTGAAGTCATCGGCAGAAATCTTGCCTTCCCGGGCCATGATCTCCAGGTCCAGCGCCGGCGCGGCCGCCAGGTCGTACTCACCGAAATAGACACCGTAGATGACCTTTTCGTGCTTGAAGGAACCATGCGGTATCGCATAATAGCCGAGGTCTTCCTCCGGCTCGAATCCGGCCCGCAGCATCAGGTCATACTGAGCCAGGTAGCCGGTCGGGGCCAGCTGGGG
>CALZLE010000059.1 GCA_945788205.1 uncultured Desulfuromonadales bacterium | reverse complement strand
GATCGGTATAGAAGTAGCGCGGCAAACGATCGTCCGCAGCAGTAAAGCCGGCCCGCTTGTTGAAATCGCGCTCTGCGGAAAGAACCTTTTTACCCAGTTCGACAACGCCATCAGCGGTCAGGTCAGTGCCGTAAAATGCGTTAAGCATGTCCAGTAGTGCCTGGAAAGTCTCTTCCTGGTCCATGATAGCAAAGGCGATAAACAGACACATGCCGGTCGAATCGATCGAAGCCGTGGCGATCTGCAGGTTTCGGGAAAGCTCTATTTGCCCTTCGGTCTTCAGCGGATCAACATCCCCACCAACTTTGAGGATGTTAGTGGCGATCGCATAGCCGGCAGTGTGATCGGCACCCATGGTGGTGGTCGCATAGGTGACGCCGATTCCCTGAATCGGGCGCGGATCATAGGCTGGAAGCGCTTGGTTTTTAACCACCGGAACTTTTTCGACACCTAAAACCTTACCGGTGATTCCGGCACCGCTACCGAGGATCAGACCAAGAGGCGTGCCATTTTCGACTTCTTTCATCAGCTTGATAGCACCTTCAGCGTCGCCGAATTCGGCCAGGCCAGCGTCCATGGCAACACCGATGGTGACGCCCATCTCGATGGTGTCAACGCCAATGTTGTCATCAATGTAATCAAGCTTGGCAACCACGTCGAGGTCATCAATTCCACAGTGCCCACCATGGGACCAGACCGTTTCGTACTCAGGCTGCTTGGTCACATAGTTGCCATCCTTGTCATTGAAAATACCCGAGCACTGAATAACGCAGCCACGATGGCAACCGTGAGTCGGGGTTCCGCCACGTTTGATTTCCAGTTCTGCCTGAGCCTCACCACTGAGTTTAGCCGCGCCTTCGAAAACGCCAGTCTTGAAGTTATTCGTCGGGTAGCCGCCAGCTTCGTTGAGGACGTTGGTCAGGACGTTGGTCCCGTAAGCGGGCAAACCTTCGCCGGTCACCGGGTGCTTACGAAGACCTTCAACAAACTTGCGGTTGGCGTCACGGTATTTTACTGCATCAAGCGGGGCGCGATGCTTCTTGCCAGCATCATTTAAAATAATCGCCTTGACCCGTTTCGAACCCATAACCGCGCCAACACCACCACGACCGCAATGCCGGGTGGGGCGCAGTTCAGGATCAGTACAGGCAATCGAGGCGGAGAGCATCAAGCGCTCACCGGCCGAACCGATCGACATGTAAGCCACTTTGTCGCCGTACTGCTCACGCAGTTTTTCGACCAGAGGATAGTTATTCAGCAGCTTCAGGCTGTTATCGACTTCGATCTTGACCTCGTCGGCGCTGATATAAATTTTATAGAGATCGTCGCCTTCCGGCTTACCCTCCAGAACCACTGCGGCATAACCAATCCGCGCCAGCACTTGAGCGGCCTGGCCACCAGCGTTCGATTCTTTAATGGTGCCGGTCAGCGGGCTTTTGCAGCCGACTGAAAGGCGACCGGTCATGGCACCGGTACTGCCGCTGAGCATTCCCGGGGCGATCACCAATTTGTTTTCGGCGCCGAGCGGATGGCAGAGGGGGTTAACCTCTTTGTTCACCATCAGCGAAGTGGTTGCCCGGCCGCCAAGACCAGCATATTCACCAACCGGCTCTGTGCTGATTTTCGGGCCACCGGCGGCCCCCATGTCAATCCGCAGAATTTTGTCCATTGCTACCTTTCTCCTTTTTCATCTGAAAGTTAACGCACTCCTTTCCACCTGGGAGGCAGAACTGTTTCCAATCCTACCCATAGGCCCATCGCCTTGAGGGGAACCCTGTTAGGCAGCCGGACTCGGAGCTTGACCTTCGTCATGAGTAGCGGTCAACTTGACCGCGCAGCAATTTCATCTGCAATGCAGATGCCATATCATAAAACGCTGGTTGATAAATAAAAGTATCATTATTTCAAATGTTTATCAATATCGCCTTAAAAGGGCATATTCCACGAGATAGCAGGACAAAGAAAATTGGGGAGGATTTCTCCAGCAGAAACCAATTTAGCGAGGCTCAACTCGCCTCCAAGGTGTAGCGTTTCTAAGCAGTGTAGCTTTTTTCTACACCAAAAATTCTAACAAGACCTCACGGCTTATAAGTTTTTGTTCATCATTATAAAAACGCTATCGGTGGTGGTTCCAAAAAAACTGAAAGTCTCAATAAGTATCCGTATCTGGGTTCCAATGGTAAGTAGCTTTTCAAGGTATGACCAATCCCTCGGCAGAAGGAAAAGCGTCCCCTATTTGGGGGATTTGAGGGGGATATTTGGCCTACCCGAGATGAATTCCGGGATCTTAACCTGCTGAAATCATGAGTCTAAACTCAAATTTTCTTCTTTCACCCTTCCCACGGGAAGCAATCTTTTCTTGAGGGAAAAGTAGCAAGAGAGATATAATTACGTTCTATACAGACCCACTTTACTCCCTATTAATGCAGAACATTCTACATTTCTGACTTTATCGAACCCATAATTTCCTTCCATATTTCCTCTTGGATAGGGAGCTGTCGATCATGCTGAATCAATCCATCCAGTTGCTTGATTTAATTCCAAAGAAGCGATTGGATGAAATCCTCCAAGGCTTTACAGAGGTTTCAGGTGTTGCTTCCGTCATTACCGACCCTAATGGGCACCCCATCACGGAGTCCCACAACTTCACATCCTTTTGCCAGAAATTCTGCCGTTCCACAGAAGCGGGTCGCAAAAAATGTTATGAAAGTGACTCTTACGGTGGCGCCAAATCTCTCGAAATGAAAGAGCCGTTTGTTTACAAATGTCTCAATGCTGGATTGATCGATGGCGGTGTGCCGATCATCGTGGAAGGCTACCACTTGGCAAATTTCGTCTGTGGCCAGGTCCAGGATAAGCCGATGACGAAAGCTGAAGCAACCCGCCGGGCAAAGGCTATTGGCATTACCGATGTCGATGGCTACCTGCAGGAGTTGGCCAAGGTCCCTCAAATGACCCGGGCCAGGCTGCTTTCTATTGTCAACTTCATGGCGGCAATCACCAGGAATATCAGTGAGCAAGCCCTGCACAAATACCTTTTAGACAAACAATCCAGAAGATACCTGAACAAGCTGGTCAATAGCGTTTCAGACTGCATCGTTTCGACCAATTCCGAAATGAAAATCATCATGGTCAATGACGCTGGAACGACCACTTTCGGTACCGATGCAAATACTCTTTGTGGCCAATCCATCTATTCACTTCTTGCCGATGATCAGTCAAAGTCAGCGTTAAAAAACCAGAGAGAAAATATCCGCCAAGGAACGGGAAATCTCGAGCTCAATGCCCTGAGAAATGGCAACCAATCCTTTCCTGTGTTGCTCTCCCTTTCCAGAATCAGCAATGGGAGAGATAAAGATCCCGACTATGTCGTCGTCCTTCGCGATATTTCAGAAGCTAAAAAAGTGGAGCGCATGAAAGAGGACCTGGTCGGAATGCTCACCCATGATATGGGCAACCCGGTCCTTTCGATTAAAAGCGCTATGCAACTCCTTTTAGCCGAAACTCTTGGGCCGCTGAATTCAGGGCAGAAAGAGATTACCGAACTGGCCTTAACCACCAATCGCCAGCTTCACGATATGGTCGCCAATTTTCTTGACATCTATCGGAGCGAAAACGGGCAATTTCTCCTCCGGAAACAAAATCTCGATATGGTCCAGATGGTTCAGGAAGGGATCGATCAACTCAAACTATTTGCCCGGGAAAAACAGCTTTCCATCCAGTTCGATTCACCGCTGACCTGCTGCAACCTCAACGGTGATCGGAATCGACTCAAGAGAACCTTCATCAATCTGTTGGCCAACGCCATCAAGTACAGCCTCGACCATGGGGAAATACGGGTCGAACTTGCTGAAGTTTCCGTTGGAACGAAGCCATTGGAAAACGTTTTCGGCAGGTCTGAAACCGATCGCATTAAAGAGGAGCAGGACTACCTTTTAATCACGGTATCCGATCAAGGATATGGCATTCCCAAAAAATACCAGCAGGCGGTTTTTGAAAAGTTTTTTTCCCTGGAATCGACCAACGAGGGAGAGAGACGAGGCCTGGGTCTGGGCCTGAACT
Organism: uncultured Desulfuromonadales bacterium; assembly: GCA_945788205.1. Taxonomy (GTDB): domain Bacteria; phylum Desulfobacterota; class Desulfuromonadia; order Desulfuromonadales; family Geopsychrobacteraceae; genus Malonomonas. Next base: position 192 of record CALZLE010000059.1, on the reverse strand, counting down.
TCTGTAAACTGGTCGTTGAAGCCCACGGTGGTTCTATTTGCGCAAGAACACCTCCGAACAGCACAAATCAGCAAAAGACACCGGGGTGTCAGTTTCTTTTTGCATTGCCGCTCAATTCTTAAGATTTGGATTCCATGATCCCCATTGAATGACAGAGGTAAGGTGATGACCGATAGCCTAAATATCAGGGTT
>CALZLE010000058.1 GCA_945788205.1 uncultured Desulfuromonadales bacterium | reverse complement strand
CAGTTTTGATTCAAGCTTGCGGATTCAATGTTAAGCCGATGCGAAGTCACGGCTATGTGGAGGCAGGGAAGGGGGCATACCTGCTTACCTGGATTGATCGGGGAGCAGAGGTTCTGCATCAGGCCGGACGTATCAGTGTGGAAAAAGCTGAGGCCTTAAAAGCTGAAGCACGCCAGAGAAGCGATAACAATAATTGGTTTGGGCATATTGCTTTTGCCAGTATTTTGGCGAGAAAGGGACAATAACCGGACGCTGCGAAGAGGATCGATCCTGGGAGGGCTACAGTAGTCGCGGTAGGCGTTGTGCAGTGCTTTAATCTCGCTGCCGGGATCGAGATCAGGTATTCGCGGGAAAACTTACGACTTTTGAAACGTTTTTATAGGACCCGAAAAGTATGTATAATTATGACATTACATCAATTGACAAAGCGGTATGACAACCTCCAGTACCATCGGAGGCACAATAACTTACCGTTATGACAAGTAAAAACAAGTACGAAAGGGGAAGTTTTTTCAAACCGGTTGTTTTTTGCCGACAGTGGCACCGACTGGATAAAACCCGTCAACAAAAAACATTAGACAGCTTTTAAGAAGGGGGATCGAAAATGGCTATCTTTTTAATGTTCGGCAGGTATACATCCGAGGCGACAAAAGACATCAGTCTGGACAGGACGGTCAAAGTCCGTGACTTGATTATTAAAAACGAAGGAAAAATAATATCCATGTATGCCGTCATGGGCGAGCACGATCTGGTTTTCACAATCGACTTTCCAGATACGGGCAAGGCCATGGCCGCCTCGGCCGCATTGTACAAGTTGACCGGAATCCAATTTACAACTTCACCCGTGGTTGACGTAGGGCAGTTCGATAAACTAATGGGAGAGGTTAAGGAAATATAAACACTTTAAACGGGCATAGGAATCCAGAAGTCAAGGTATTCGCGACGTAGAAACGGAGAAACCCAGGAACTGCTGGAGTTTTAGGTTTCTATCTTTTTTGCCACATACACGCCATAGCTATAGAAGGCTTTATATTTTTCATAGAGGGCGATTTCACTTTTTTCTGCTTCAACTATAGTTACCGCTTCTTTGCTTTGCCCATACTGCCGAAGAAAGTCATCGAAACGGATCTGCATAGGTCGATAGTAATTATCAAGCCAGCAATGCTCCGGCAGAATGAAATATGCCTCGGGACAGTAGCCATGGCGCTCAAGAATCCCGATTTTTGCTGAAGCAACATCGACTTCCGGATATTCACTTTCCCAATGGATCTGAAGGTCCTGAGGTCTCGTAGCGCTGAGCCAAGTTATTTCGGAAACGACTAGCTTGCCTCCTGGCTTTAGGAATCGACTCCAAGCGGATACCCCAGCCTCAAAGCCGATATTATAAATGGCCCCTTCGGACCAAATCACGTCAAACTCCTGCTCCTTAAATGGCAGGTTTTCCATGGAACTGTTCAGCGTAGTGATTTTGTCTGCCACGCCGTGATCGTGCGCTCTTGATTGCAGCTCGTCGAGGAACTCCGCGAGAAAATCAACAGCAGTGATTTCAGCATTAAGAGCTTTGGCCAGCTGGAGTGTTGACGCGCCCGTACCACAGCCGATATCAGCAATTTTTAAAGGTCGTGAGTGGTCAAGTCCGGCCAGTTCCAGCGCCCGTCGTGTTTCAATTTCTCCACCCGGTCCCTGCCTGGTCGCAGGCTTATGCAAATCAACGAGTAATTTTAACTGTGAATCGTCCATTGTTATCTCCTGATATTCTGTGTTGCCCTCTTAGCAGAACGTCCTGTTCCCCTAGGGGAAAGAGCAGTTTCAGGGCAGCTCAATTCTGCCCTTTGCTAGCCATCATAAACTGTGAAGTTTTGGTCGAATCAATGCGAATCAGGCAATTAAAAGACTGAAACGACGCGTGGTGGCAAGAGATTTGTGTGTCTCAAAACTATGAAGTTGATAGACGAGCAACCGTCCAAAATGTCCATCTCAGAACCAACCCCTCCCCAAACCACCGCCCGATCAACCTGCTTATCATCCCATCTATGTGGATTGACGGAATAATTTTCACTCTGGCTGTCTCGTAAGTTGTCTCACCAAAAGACCGTTCGCTAACCTGCTGAAAATATTGCCGTACTAGAAGTCGATTTTGGGCTGGGAAACTCGGGTATTTTGAGAAAGCGGAACTTTTCAGCGACCCGTTTGGGCAACTGAAATGTGCTCTCGAACAAACGCATCTGTCCGCGAATCTTCTGCCAGGGCAGTGATTCTTAGCAAGACATCTTCTCGCCGCCCAACAGTTTCTGCAGCCTTTAGGGCGAAGTGGACAGCATCGCGCACATTAACACTCGTGATCTCGTAAAATTCTCCGGCAGCAAGCCACTTCAGGCAAGCAAGCGCCGAATCGAGCGCAAAAGCTGGTTCTTTATCAATAAAGTCTCTTGCGGCTCGGTTCAGCGTGCCAATGTTGACCGGAGACTGGTTTGCCAATTCAACGGCCAGATCAAAGTGGCCGAGAGTCTTTGCAGTGGCAAACCACTTCCCCTCCTGCCCGGGTGTGCTGGCAATCAGATCCTTCAAAATTTGTTCAGGAGGTAGCAGATGGTACTTTTTTGCCAGAATCCTGAATTGCGCCAGGTTGGTGGTGGCGTAGGTGGCATGGAAGGCGTAGCGCCTATAGGCTTCTTCGGTGTGCCCAGCATCAAGGAGTATCTTTTCACAGGCTTCTGCAATTCGCCCATAGCCGTCGTTCAGCCCCCGAGAGGCTTCGGCATAACGAATCGCGGCTTCAGTTTTACCCATCTCTGCAAGTGCCCGGACGCCGTATTTTCTGTAGGACCAGGAAAGATAAGGGGCTCTTTCGACAAGATCCAGAAGTTCGTCGTATCGCTTGGACTTGAGCAGGCAAGAAAGGCAAGCTGGCCCGCCCAGAAAATATCCACCATGTACCCACGACATTTCGAGCGTGGAGCGCAGTTCGTCAGCCCACTGCGAAGCAACCGCCAGGTCGACACATATCTCTCCCCAACGCTCGCTGATCTCGGAAAGGAAATCTACACCATCCTCTTGCATCGCCGTCCAGAGACGATCAAGCCACTTGGCGCGGTCGTCCTGGGAACAGGGGGCATCGATGATAAATTGCGTCAGCTCGTGGACAGCTTTATTAACAGCGGTTCCCAACGAACCAGAAGAGCTATCGATCTGCTGCAGGGCGGGCCAGAAACGTTCCAGCAGCAAGATTGAACCTTCTGCCCGTAGTACAAGATCTTTAACCTTGCGAATTTCTCTGACGGCTTCATTGATACGCTGGATTGCGAGCTTGGAGGCTTTCCAACCGAAGATATTTGTACGAAACCGGGCGCGGAATTGCCATTTATGCTGTTGCATCGAAGATGCCTCCTTAAGCGGAAACCACCTGCTTGTCCCTGCCTTAATTGAGCAGATGCCGATCAACGAAAGCTCTGGGTTTCAGGACTTCAATGCCGCCGTAGCCATCCACGTCCAGAAGATGTTTATCACCACTGACAATCAACCTGGCTCCGCT
>CALZLE010000057.1 GCA_945788205.1 uncultured Desulfuromonadales bacterium | reverse complement strand
CGTAAACCGAAGTATGATGGCACTTGTCGCAATCGTGACGACCAACCGGATGCTCCATCTGTTATACGTTTCAAATTGCCGAATGATAAGTCTGAGACAACCTTTGTCGATAAAATCAAAGGGGCAATCACGGTCCGCCACGAAGAACTGGACGATCTGAGTATTGCCAGAACTGATGGCACACCGACCTACAACCTGGTGGTTGTTATCGACGATGCTGAAATGGGGATCAATCTGGTAATTCGCGGTGATGACCATGTTAACAATACGCCCCGACAAGTACTTCTCTATGAAGCTCTTGGCTACGCGGTTCCCGAATTTGCCCATGTACCGATGATCCTCGGTTCTGATAAAAAACGTTTGTCGAAACGTCACGGTGCAACGTCAGTCATGGCCTATCAGGAAGAAGGTTTACTGCCTGAGGCGATGGTCAATTACCTGGTGCGACTCGGCTGGTCGTTTGGTGACGAAGAGATTTTCAGCATGGAGGATTTGATTGAAAAGTTCAGTCTCGACAATGTTGGGCGCTCGGCCGGTGTTTTTAATCCAGAGAAGTTGCTTTGGTTGAATAGTCACTATATCAAAACCGGTGATCCAGCTCGTTTGGCGGACCTGCTTAAACCCTTTCTTGCCGCAAAAGGGATTTCAACAGAAAACGGCCCCGATCTGGTTACAGCGGTGAAAAGCTTGCAGGAGCGCGCCGCAACGTTAATTGAAATGGCAGATGGTGCAGCATTTTATTATGTTGATTCGGTTGTCTACGAAGAAAAAGCGCAGAGTAAATTTTTAAAGCCGGAACAAAAAGAGCTTTTCGAGGCAATACTGAACGGGCTCGAAAAATGCGCTGAATTCACTGAAGATCAATTGGAAACAGCTTTTGCGCAGATTATGGAAGCCAGCGGGTTGAAATTCGGCAAGGTCGCACAGCCGTTGCGCGTTGCTTTAACCGGGGGGACTGCCAGTCCAAGTATTTATGACGTTCTGAAGGTCCTTGGTAAAGAGCGCTCTTTGGCACGCATCCATCAGGCCTTAACTGCGCTCTAAAAATCGTCAAGTCATAGATAAAAAAGCCCGACCATTTTGGCCGGGCTTTTTTTATTCTTCAGTCTGGCTATTTATCCAGTCGTCAATTCTTTTTATAATGTCTTGTGGCAGGTCGACAAATCTCAGGCCCATTCCTGGCTCAAAAGGGAGATGCTTCCCTAGTGGCCGTCTCCAGACCACTTCGCAACGACAGCGCAGGCTTTTTTTGTCGATGGGGAAGGGAATTTCCAGATCGAGTTGATCGCCTGGGTTGGCAGGGTGAGTTGTTGCAACGAAAAGTCCACTGCGACTGATATTTTTACTGTAGCCAAAAAAAACCGGTCTGTCAGAATCTATATGAATTTTCTGTATTATTAACGGAGCACGCAGGTTCTGGCGTGAATCTGCTTGGGGAATGTCCCCATCGTCTCTCTCTTTACTGCTCATATCTTCCTCTTATTTATTCGTTTCTCGCCATGCTATTTCATTGGTGTTGCGATTGCAAACCTTAAATATCAAGCATGATTATTGAGAAACTCGACTGCGTTCGACTTTGTCTTGACACGGGTGATGGTAGTGATAAACTCGACCGCATTCGAGATTTTATTTTGGAGGAGTGATGGCAGGTCTTAGGGAGCAGAAAAAAGCTGAAACACGAAAAGCAATTATCAAATCTGCGGTGCAGTTGTTTTCTAAAAAAGGCTTTGAGAAAACCAGTATTGAAGACATTGCTAAAGCTGCTGGAATTGGGAAAGCAACTGTCTATACCTATTTTTCAGCGAAAAGCGATATTTTCATGACTTATTGTGATGACGAGCTGGAAGAGGCATTTACTGATCTTAAGAAACCGAAGGATGATGGTGTCACATTACTTAATCAGTTGATTGAGTTTTTTATGATCAAGTTTAACTTCATCACTCAGAATCATGAATTTGGTCGACAGCTACTGCGGGAAATGCTTTTCCCAAAACAGGTCGATGAAAAAGTGAAAGAGCATGATCAACGCTATTTTGATTTTTTATACGAACTGTTTTTTGCTGCACAAGAAAGAGGAGAGCTTGCTGATGACCAGGATCTGTACCAGCTGTCAGTACACTTTTTCTCTCTTTATCTTGGCATACTAGCTGGCTGGTACGGGGGATATGTCGACTCAGTTGAAGAGATCGAAAATTGGATGCGTGATCTTTTCAGCCAGGTATTCAAGGGGATTGGTCGATGAATGGACATACTTTGAAGTCTATGCTGCTGCTGATTCTTCTCGCTTTCGCGACCCTGAGCTTTGCGACAGAAACAGCTCCTGTCACTGTTCGCGACTTAATCATTGTTGGCTTGAACAACAATTTGGGCCTGCAGGTCGACAAATTAGAGGTTTCGGTTGCCAATGAAGCGGCCATTGATGAAGAGTCTGTTTTTGATTCAGAAATTTTTGCGTCGATCGATTATGCGAATTCAGTGACACCGATTGCTGCTTCTCTCAGCTTGACAGACACCAGTGACAGTGAGTCATTAAGTGGTGAAATTGGAGTCCGCAAAAAGTTCAGTTTCGGTTTGTTGGCAGCTTTGTCACTGAACTCTGAATGGACAGACGATAACAGCTTGGGCGATGATCTTGATCCGCGCTATCGAACAGCTCTGAACCTAAACCTTACCCAGCCTTTGCTGCGCGGTTTTGGGATGTCAGCAAACGCAACCAACTTGCGTGTTTCGTATAATATAAAAGGGCAGGTCGAAATACAACGTCAGCTACAGGCACAAATGTTGGCACTGCAGATTGAGACCCTCGCCAGCCAGTTTGTCGGTGAAAAAGAGATCAGTGATTTACGGGTTGAAGCCGTCGATTTAGCAAAAGAGCTTTATGCGGCCAATAAGCGTCGTTTTGATGCTGGAGTTATCCCGGTCTCGGAAGTACAGGAAGCAGAGACTGCGTTAGCGAATCGTGAGCTGAACCTTTCCCTGGCACAGCAGGCGAGGGATTTGTATTTTGAAAACTTAAATAGGGCACTGAATCACACGTTGAATGACAAGTTTGTTTCAGATCAGCTTTATCCTTTCCCCGCAAAACTGGGTTTGCCTGAAATTCCTGAATTTGAGCAATTGTTTGCCGCTGCCCGCGAAAAAAATCTTAGTTTGCAGCTCGCTGAAATCGATATCCAAAATTCAGATTTGCAACATGAATTTTCCCAGAACCAACTCAAACCGAGGCTCGACTTAAAACTTCAGGGTGGGGTCAACAGACTCTCCGGTGATAAACGTACTGCCGTGATTAGCAGCAGCAATGCGGGGTCATGGTCAGATTCAGTTACCAGTGCTGCAGAAACAGATGGTTATCAGTGGTCTGCCGGTCTCGAATTTTCGTTGCCTTTTGGTAATCGCTCGGCCAAGTCCAAATCGCGCCAAGCCAGTTTGCAAAGAAAACAGGCACATTATCGCCACCGCGATCAGGAAGCCGAATTGCGTAGCTCCCTGCAGCAACAGAATATCAATCTGCAGCGTGCCTACGAACAGGTCAAAATTGCAGAACGCTTTGAGCGTCTGGCGAAGCTTTCGTTGCATCAAGAGCAGAGACGTCTGGATGAAGGACTCTCCGACACTTTTCGGATTCTTGCTTTTCAGGCCAACATGATAAACGCTCAGATAGGTCGCATTAATGCCCTTATCCAGTACTACTCAACAAATGCGCAAATAAATTTCGCTCGAGGTATCATTCTTGAGCAGCACAATATTTCCCTTCCGCAGGTCGCAGAGGAGAACTCCCTTGAAATCATGTAAATCAATTTGGTTCCTTCGCTTTTGCTGGCTGTTAATCGCCGCGTTGCCCCTGGCTGCCTGTAGTAGCTCGGAAGAGACGGCTGGTGCAACTATGGAACGGCCGGAGAAGGTTGTTCCCGTGTCTATTGAGGTAGTTCAGCCGATCGACTTGACGGAAACTTTTACTTTGCCCGCCGGTCTTGAGGCGCGCGAAGATCTGGTGTTGTCGGCAGAAATTGCCGGGCCGGTGCGGAAAATTAATTATCAGGAGGGCCAGTCTGTCAAGGCCGGCGCTGTATTGCTTGAGATCGATTCACAAACTCTGGAGAGCAGCCTTGAGCGGGACGAAGAAAACTTTGCCGTCAGTAAGCGTAAGTTAAAGCGTTATCGCGAACTGTCTGCGGAAGGGCTGATCAGCGATCAGGAACTTGATGAACTGGAAAACAGTGTTACCGCAGCGGATATGGCTTTAAGGGCGACCCGTTTGCAATTGGCTAAATGTTATCCCGAGGCGCCGATCAGCGGTATCGTCGACCTGCATTTTGTTGATCGTGGCGAATATGTTGATCCGGGCAAGCCACTGATGCGGTTGGTGCAAATTGACACGTTGAAAGCAATCGCAGACCTGCCAGAAAAAGACGTGCCTTTTCTGAAAGTCGGCCAGTCTGTCGAAATCATTTCGGCGATCATAAACGATCAGTCAGTTCACCGAGTTCTAGGAACAATTGAGCATATTGCTTTTTCAGCGGATCAGACGACCCGCACTTATCGCGCAAAAATCACGCTTGATAATTCGAAAGGGCGTTTGCGTCCGGGCATGATCGTCCGGGCCAAGTTTGTTCGCCAACAGTTACAACAGATTATTTCTGCTCCGCTTTATGCCGTTCTGGACCGGGATGGTGAAAAGCTGGTTTTTGTTGAAGAAGACGGGGTGGCAAAAAAACTCAATGTCGAAGTCGGCAGTTCCATTAATCAGCGGATCGTTGTCAAGGCTGGATTGCAATTGGGGCAAAAATTGGTTGTCAAGGGGCAGCAACTGCTCATTGATGGTGCCAAGATCGCTGCGAAGGAGAACTAAGCGATGTTGATTTCCAACGCCGCTGTCGATAGGCGCAGCACAGTTTTTGCGTTGATGTTGATTATTCTAATCGTTGGCATCTACAGCTATATTGTGTTGCCGCGCGAAGCAACTCCCGATATCACGATTCCCATTGTTTTGGTCGTTACGCCTTATGAAGGGGTTTCTTCAGGAGATATCGAAAGTCTGATAACCCATCCGATAGAACGTAAGTTAAAAGGGCTGAAGGATGTTGAAGAATTGCGTTCGGTGAGTGCTGAGGGATCGTCGATGATCACCATCGAGTTCACGCCGGATGTTGATATCGATAACGCCCTACAATGGGTCCGTGACAAGGTTGATCAAGCTAAGGGTGATTTGCCGAAGGATCTTGAAAATGATCCTTCAATCCTGGAAATCAACCTTTCTGAATTTCCGATTTTGTTGGTCGCTGTTTCAGGGGCGGTCGATGAGAATGTCTTAAAAAAAGTCGGCGAAGAACTTGAAGATCGTATCGAGCAGGTCACCGGAGTTCTCGACGTGGTTGTCACGGGCGGTCGAGAACGGGAAATCCGGGTCGAGTTTGATCCAGACCGGTTGTTCGCCTATCGAATTTCTCTGAGCGAAGTCATCCGCGCGATTCAGCAGGAAAATGTAAATATTCCCGGTGGCAGTATTGATATCGGCGAAGGAAAATATCTGCTGCGGATTCCAGGAGAATTTACCGATCCAGACGAGATAGACAATCTGGTCCTGACCGAACGGGATGGCCGGATCATCTATTTTAAGGATGTTGCTCAGATTGTCGATTCGTTCGAGGATCGTACCAGCCGTGCCCGTCTGAATGCCAAACAGAGCGTCACCCTTGCCATCAAGAAGCGGACCGGGGCCAATATTATTGAGGTCGCGGATCAGATTTTTGCTTTGCTGAAAATGGCCGATGAGCAGATTCCTCCCGGCATTGACGTAGCGGTCACTCTCAATCAGTCAAAAGATATTCGCCGCATGGTTGGGGAACTGGAGAATAATATTATCACCGGCTTGATTCTGGTAGTGTCGGTGCTGTTTCTCTTTTTAGGTCTGCGAAATTCAATCTTTGTCGCGCTAGCGATCCCTTTCTCTATGCTGATCTCTTTTGCCGTTCTTCAACTGATGGGCATTACCCTCAATAATGTCGTGCTGTTCAGCTTGATCCTGGCACTTGGGATGTTGGTCGATAACGCCATCGTCATTGTTGAAAATGTCTATCGCCATATGTCTGAGGGTCATTCCGGAGTAACTGCCGCCAAGATCGCAACGTCCGAAGTCGGTTGGCCGATTATCAGTTCTACCCTGACGACCTTGTGTGCATTTTTCCCGTTGATGTTTTGGCCGGGAATCATTGGCGAGTTCATGCAGTACCTGCCGTTGACTTTGATTATAACTTTAACCGCATCATTGTTAGTGGCTTTAGTTATTAACCCGACCCTTTGCGGTCACTTTATGTCGTTGGGAAAAAAAACCAAACAGAAAGAGCGAAAGCCTTCTAAGGTTGTTGATTCCTATAGTAAATGTCTGCAGTTTGCCTTGATGAATCGTTTTTTGGTTGTTGGCGCTTCAATCTCCCTCTTGATCGGGATCGTCATCACGTATTTTTTTCTTGGTCACGGTACGGAACTGTTTCCTGACATGGAACCGAATCGGGCTTTTGTTGAGATTAAGGCGCCGGAAGGGACCAACCTTGCCGCCAGCAATGAGCTTGCGACAAAGGTTGAGGCTTTTGCCCTTGAAGAGGCCGATGCCCGATTCGTTATTACTGAAGTCGGTATTTCTGGCAGTGATCGGGGTGGTGGGGACAGTGTGCAGTCGAATTTGAGCAAGGTCACCCTCGATTTTCTAGACCGCGATGATCGGCAGGAGGATTCACGCGATGTTCTTGATCGACTGCGCCAGCGAGTCGGTCCGATGGCCGGCGCTGAGTTTAAGGTTGCAAGGCAAGAAGAGGGGCCACCGACCGGTCCGCCAGTCAGTGTTGAGATCAGTGGTGAAGAGATACGCGTGCTCGATCGACTGGTGTCGCAGTCAAAACAGTTGATTAAGGATGTCTCTGGATTGGTAGATTTAAAGGATGATTTGTCCAAGGCAAAGCCGGAAATCCGCATTGATGTCGATCGTGAAAAAGCCAGTCTGTTGCAACTGTCGACGGCAGAGGTTTCCGAGATGGTCAAAGCGGCCATCAGCGGCACCAAACTCGGCGTCTATCGGGAAGGGGAGGATGAGTACGACATTATTGCTCGCATGCCGGAACATCGCCGTACCTCGGTCGCCGATATTGAGAACTTGCTGGTGCCAGCCATTGATGGTTCGCCAGTGCCATTGTCAACGATTGCCGATATCAAGTTAAGTACCGGTTTCGGTGCTATCCGTCATATCGATCAGAAACGTGTCGTAACAATTTCTGCGGATACTTTTGGCCGTAACAGCAATGAGGTTTTATCCGAGGTGCAGCAGCGTCTGGCCGATCTTGATCTGCCTGCTGGCTATCAGATTAATTATTCCGGCGAGCAGGAAGATCAGCAAGAGTCGACGGTCTTCCTTTCTAAGGCCTTTATCGGTGCCATTTTGCTGATCATGTTGGTACTAATTACACAATTTAATTCGGTGTTGCAAACGCTTATCGTCATGACTTCGGTGGTCTTGTCGTTAACCGGGGTGTTTCTGGGCCTGATGATCACCTCAACCCCTTTCGGTATTATTATGACTGGGATAGGGGTGATTTCTCTGGCCGGGGTGGTGGTAAATAACGCTATCGTGTTGATTGACTACATCAATCAGTTGGTAAGGGAAGGGATGGAACTCAACACTGCATTACTCAGGGCTGGAGTCGTTCGTTTCCGCCCGGTGTTGCTGACTGCTGTGACAACTATTCTTGGTCTGTTGCCGATGGCGATAGGCGTCAGCTTTGACTTTAAAACCTTTACCTGGGAGATCGGTGGTGAGTCGGCCGACTGGTGGGGACCGATGGCTGTTGCGGTCATTTTTGGTCTTGCGTTTGCGACTCTGTTGACGTTAGTTGTCGTGCCGGTACTCTATTCATTAGCCGAGTCGGCACGGGGAAAATTCTGGAGAGCTAAGAAGGCTTGAAAATAATCGTAATATCACGAAAAAGTGGACAACTCTTAATTGACATGGGCTTGGGCTTAAGGTAGAAAAAAGCTGCAATATCCATTCGATTAATGGACTTGTTGTATACGTTCATCAACCCAAAGTGAATGAAAGGTTTCCTGGTATGTTCGAGAATGTTCAAACCGCACCTGCCGATCCAATTCTCGGCCTGACTGAGCTGTTCAAGGCTGATCCGAATCCCGAGAAAATCAATCTTTCTGTTGGTGTTTATCAAGACGCGACTGGGAAGACGCCGGTCCTTGAAACGGTGAAAGAGGCGGAAAAACGTATCCTCGAGCTGGAGAGTTCCAAAGGCTATCTGCCGATGACCGGTGAACCTGCTTATTGTGCACAGGTTCAGGAGCTCTTGTTCGGAGAAGGGCATGAGATCATTTCCAGCAAACGCGCTGCGACCGCTCAGTGTCCGGGAGGGACGGGTGCCCTGCGGGTCGCTGGCGACTACATCAACACTCTGCACTCTGGTGCTAAGCTCTGGTTGAGTAATCCGACCTGGGCTAACCATAATACTATATTTGCTGCTGCTGGTCTGACCTGCGAAAAGTACGACTATCGTGATCCTGAGACAAATGGTCTCGATTTCAATGCCATGTGTGAGTCTATCAAGACTATTCCGCGGGGTGACGTGATCCTTCTCCATGGCTGCTGTCACAACCCGACCGGGATCGATCCCACTCCGGAACAGTGGGCCCAAATTGGTGACCTGCTTGCCGCACAAGGTGTTTTGCCATTGGTTGATTTCGCCTATCAGGGTCTGGCGGATGGGATTGAACAGGACCGGGCCGGCTTGCTCGAGATGACCAAAAAGGTTAAGCAGATGCTGATCTGTTCCAGTTTCTCCAAGAACTTTGGGCTGTACCGGGAAAGAATCGGTGCACTTACCGTTGTCGCCGATGATGCGGATCAGGCGGGCAAAGTCATGAGCCAGGTTAAGCTGCGGATTCGTTACAATTACTCGAATCCTCCTTCTCATGGTGGTCAGGTGGTCGCAACTGTTTTGAGCGACAAAGCCCTTAAAGCTCAGTGGATTGAGGAAGTCGCAGAGATTCGCACCAGGATTAATGAGATGCGGCATCTGTTCGTCAAGACGCTCAAAGATAAAGGGGTCACCCAGGACTTCTCATCAATCATCG
>CALZLE010000056.1 GCA_945788205.1 uncultured Desulfuromonadales bacterium | reverse complement strand
TGGTTTCACCGACCGCCCGGCCGAAGCCGATCATACTGCCGGCAAAAATACCGGGCGAAGCCGAAGGCAGAATCACCCGCCAAACGGTCTGCCAGCGGCTGGCGCCGAGGGCCAGCGAAGCGGCCTTCAAACTGTTCGGCACGTTGGAGAGGGAATCTTCGGCAATAGTGAACACAATCGGAATCACCGCAAAGCCCATAGCGAAGGCGATGATGATGCAGTTGCGCGGATCGTAACGGGTACCCATTTCACTAAACAGCCATTGCTTAAGGTCACCGGCAAACAGCCAGTTTTCCAGCCCTGGTCCGAGGGTAATGGCAATCGCCACAGTCATGATGATAATCGGCGCAACGGCAATAAACTCAAAGCCGCGCTCGACCCGTTTCAGAGGTTCGATCTTCCGTGCCGCCTGCCAGACCAGAACACTGATCATTAAAGCGGCGGGAACCAGAATCAAACTCAGAAAAAGGGTACCGAGAGAACGCTCGATCAGGGGGGCCAACCAGAGAGCGGCAAGGAAGCCGATAATGACTGTCGGAATTGCGGCCATCACTTCAACCGCCGGCTTGATCAGCTCACGCAATCGCGGCCGGGCGAATTGACTGGTGTAGATCGCACCGAATATCGCCAGCGGCACGGCAAACAGCATGGCGTAAAAGGTTCCTTTGAGGGTACCGAAGATCAGCGGTGCCAGACTCAGCTTCGGCTCGTAATCGTCGCTGGCCGAAGAGGATTGCCAGGCATAGACCGGCTCATCGTAACCTTCGTACCAGACCTTGCCAAACAGGGTGCCGAGGCTGACTTCCGGGTGAGGGATGTCAAGCTTCCAGCTGACCAGGTTCCCTGCCGCGGTCAACGCGATCAAAGCATCGCCGCGGGTGGTCAGGGCAAACTGCTGCAGCTGTTCCGGATGATTCAAGTCGAGCAGAAAACGCTCACTGGTCATGTGGTTGAACCGCAGGCCATCGCTCGCCAGGCTGATGACCGTTTTATCCTGCGGCGAGGGAGCAATCATTTGAACTTGGTCGCGGTGCGGGGAAAGATCGTGAATCCTGGTCAATCTGCGCAGCCCCTCAGCGTCGCGCACCGGAAACCAGGTGCTGATTTCGCCACGCTCGTCGCCGACCGCCAGAGAGATGTCGCCGAATACCAGGTTCAACGCGCTGATCGCCCGCTGATCGGCAAAAGCTGACACCAGCTCAACCAGTTCCGGTTCTTCAATATCGCTCAAATCCCAGCGCAGCAGTTCGCCATGATCGGTGCCGGCGTAGAGCTGCTGACCGTTATTGCTGAGTACCAGCGCCGAAATCTGTCCATTGCTCGCCACCTCTAACTCGTGGCTGTTTTCGCTGACCTCCTCTTCGCCGAGAAAGTTTTCAGTGATTTCAAGTTGCTGCAGTAACAGCCGCCCGTCAGCAAGCAGATCGACCCGCGTCTGGCGCCCCTCATCATCAACCCGCGCCAGCGTCTTTTCCAGTTGTTCGCCGGTGGTAGCGAATACGGCCCGCTGCTCGACCCGGTGAGAAATGCTGCGCTGGTTGTTGTTGGCTGCATCGAAAACCGGGCTGAATTTGACCTGTTCAACGGTCAGCGAACCATCATTCCAGAGTAAGGCATGGTTCAGTCCAGCGAAGCTCTCGACCGCCAGCAGCTGCGGTGCTGAGCCTTCGCTGTTCAGCTGAACCCGATCGAGCTCCCGCCCGTCGCGCACATCGAAAAACCGCAACTCACCCCGATCATCAAGGGTGTAGCCGGTTTCCAGGTATTCATCCATACCGAGCGCTAAAACCTGCTGCGACCCGAGTGAAGCTTTCACCTGGGCGTGCAGGTCGGCCGATGGGGCCAAAAAGAGCGGCAAGGAAACCTTGGCGATCAGCACCAGAATGAAGATGACACTGAAAATGATTGCCATGCCACCGACGGTAATCACCCACCGGGCTAAGCGATCATTCCGTTTTACCTTTTTCAAAAAAGCTGGATTCATAAATCCTCTATCGAGATGCTCTAAACACGCGAACAGGCCCTACCCCGGAATGGGGCAGAGCCGTTCGTTTTCAACCTTCGACCGAAACGCTACGTTAGTCGAGCAGCGCCAGCTGCTTTTTGGCCACCTCGGCGGTCAGCGGCAGGTAGCCATCCTTGACCACGATTTCCTGACCTTCTTTCGACAGCGCGTATTTCAGGAATTCTTTGACCAGGGTCGGTAGCGGTTTGTTCGGCTCTTTGGCCACATAGACGTAGAGCAGCCGACCGAGGGGATACTTGCCCTTGAGGACGTTCTCGTAGTTCGGCAGATACTGCTTGTCGCCATCCTTCTTGCCGAGGGCGATCGCTTTTACACCGGAGGTCTTGTAGCCGATACCGGAGTAACCGACGCCGCCCTTATCCTCGGTCACACCGAGAACCACAGAGGCACTGCCCGGCTGTTCTTTGACGGTGTCTTTGTAGTCGCCTTTGAACAGGGCCTTCTTCTTGAAGTAACCGTAGGTCCCGGATGCGGAGTTCCGACCGTAGAGGCTGACCGGCTTGTTAGCCCACTCACCTTTAAGGCCGAGCTGACCCCAGGTGGTGATGTCGTTGGCTGTGCCACCTTTGCGGTTTTTGGAGAAAAGGGCGTCAACCTGCTGCAGGGAGAGTCCTTCGATCGGGTTGTCCTTGTTGATGAAAACGGCCAGGGAATCGAGGGCCACGCCGATGGCGGTCGGTTTGTAACCGAACTTGGCTTCGAACTTCTGGATTTCCTTGTTTTTCATCTTGCGGGACATGGGACCAATCTGGCTGGTGCCTTCGATCAGTGCCGGAGGAGCAGTACTGGAGCCCTTGCCTTCGATCTGAACATTGACGTTCGGGTATTTCTTGCGGAAACCTTCCGCCCAGAAGGTCATCATGTTGTTCAAGGTGTCGGAACCGACACTGTTGAGGTTCCCGGCAACACCCTGAACTTTGATGTAGTCGGACAAGTTAACATCGACCTTAAGTGGCCCGGCAAAAACACTGGTGGCAACAAGCAGAGCCAGAGCAGTCAGGCTCAGGGATTTAAAAACAATTTGCAGCTTCATGGTTTGCATCTCCTTAAATAGTTTGTCGTCAGTTGATGGCGGGAGAATGCATTTACAATGTTAGGAATATGTTAGGGAGCTGTGAGGAGTTCGCTAATTAGTGAAAAGAGTGGAAAATCGTGGCGGGGTCAGAATCAATGCTTGACCGTAAGCCCATCTTTAACTTTACGGCTGACGAAAATTGGCAGGTAGGTACGAATGCTGGCAACGGCAAGCAGCGGTACAAGGCTTTCCTGATAGTTTTTACGAATCAGCTCTCTCTGTTCCGGGTACTCGTCACAGAGGCGGTTGATCGCATCTTCGTGCTGGTTTCTCTCGATATCGTCTTGAAATAGGCATGGATCCATAGCTTTGCTAACTCCCCTGCTTGTCTGTTGTTTGCCACTATGTAAGCTGATTGTTAGTTCCGTGTTAGCAATAGATTAAAACGGAAAAATATCTCTCTCCTCCTCTCTTTATCTCTTGTTTGCAACCTTCTCTAACTTTTTATCAAAGCGCTAACCGAACAATCATCGAGAGCTAACCTTTCGATAACCTTTGAACCTGAGAATAGCCCAACGAAACTCATTTTGACCTTGGAAGGGTTTATGTGATGGAACAAACTGAAATAATTAATGCAGCTCCACGTGCAAACAAGCAGGAGAGAATTCAGCATCGGACGATAAAAACCGCCAGTAAAAACAGTGGCACAATCTTGATTGTTGAAGATGAATCGGAGTTAGCCGAAGTCCTGGAATTCAATCTGCGCCGCCAAGGATTTACTGTTCTGGTCGCAAAAGACGGTCTGGAGGCTTGCCGTTCGATCGGCCGGGATCAACCGGAACTGATTTTGCTCGACCTGATGCTGCCATTGCTTGACGGTTGGGAAATCTGCGGAATGGTGCGTTCTCATCAGGATCCAATCGTCGCGAAAACGCCCATCATCATGCTCAGCGCCCTCGGTTCTGCCGATGACCGGATTAAGGGCTATGATCTTGGAGCCGACCTGTACCTGCCGAAACCGTACGTCATTAAAGAGGTCATTGTTAAATCCCGGCAGCTGATCCAGCAACGGCGTGAATATCTCCAACAGATCAAACAGCTGAGTTCGTTGCAAAACTGGAGTGAACTGCAGGATCATTGGCAGCAGGCACTGTTTCATGAGTTCCGCAATCAACTGACCATGATCTCGGGAATGGCTGAGCATTTACAGCATTCAACCCGTGAACTCCCCCACGAACGATCGGTTCAATTCGCCGGACAGATCGCCAACTGTTCTCTCTACCTCGGAACAATTGCTGAGAATTATCTGCTCGTTCGGCAGGTTGAAAAGAATCTCGAAGGATTGCAGACAGAAGAAATCCGCCTGCAAGACTTGCTCATGGAGATTGTGCAACTGTCCGAACCGCTCGCGGTAAAAAAAGCCTGTGAATTGGATATTACCTGCCCTGCCAATGTCACAGTTAAGGTCCACCCGATCGGGCTGAAAATCATTCTCTCGAACCTGATCGACAACGCACTGAAATATTCGCCGCTGGACAGCCATGTCACTTTGTCAGTAACGGAAAAGGAGACTCTGGTTCTGATAAAGGTCCAGGACGATGGGCCTGGAATTCCGGCAGGGGAACGGGACAAAGTTTTCGACCGGTTTTATCGGGGTGACGCAGCACAGAAAAACAGCCCGGGCAGTGGTCTTGGGCTCTACATGGCACGTATTCTGGCTCAGTCGATAGGCGGGACCCTGCAGTTTGCGGAGAAACAATTTCCCGGTTGCTGCTTGGAGCTTCGTCTGTTCAGAACCGAGTAAAAACATCAGTCGGAACACTCCGACTCACCAAATCTAAATGCTCTCCAAACAACCGGCTCATATCCCTCAGGTAGCGTATTGACAATGAACAGAAGGGAGAAATTATGAACTTTTTTCTTGCGATTGCTTGTATTTTTCTATTCGTTGTTTTTGGTGTCAGCAACTATCGCACGGCCAGACAGAAAGCCAATGCTCTCGTAGAAGACTTCAAGCGTTCCGATCAGTATTGATTCAATGATCCTTTTGTCGCGGCAACAAAACGGTAAACGTACTGCCCTCATCCGGCACACTGACAACCCGCACCTCTCCGCGGTGAGCCTGGGCAACATGTTTGACGATCGCCAGCCCGAGCCCGGTACCACCCTGGTTGCGGCTGCGAGCCAGATCGACCCGGTAGAAACGCTCGAACAGTCGGGACAGATGCTCTTCAGGGATGCCACAACCGAAGTCCTGCACACGAATGCTGATCTGTTCTTCGAGTTGAGCAACCTCAATAACAACACGGCCACCCTGATCGCTGTACTTGATGGCGTTGGTCAACAGATTGATGATCGCTTGTTCCAGCAGTGGGGGATTTATTCGTGCCTGCACGGTCTCAGCACAAAAAACCTTAAGTTCGATCTGCTGCTCGGTCAGCAGGCTTTCACAGGCCAGCCTGGCACTTTCCAGAACCGGTAGCAGCTCGCTGGTCTGCATTTCCCAGCTACCGCCAATCACTCCCTGTTCAATTCTCGAAAGATCGAGCAGGTCTTCAACCAGAGCATTGAGTCGATTATTCTGTTTGAAGATGATTCCCAAAAACCGCTTTGCAGCAGTCTCGGCGGAATCATCATCGATCAAAGTTTCCACCGCGCCGCGGATAGCAGTAATCGGGGTTTTCAGTTCATGCGAAACATTGGCGACAAAATCACGACGCACCGATTCCAGCTGGCGCAAGCGGGTCAGGTCGTGCAACACGATCAACACCCCGATCCGCTCATTTCCAGCGCCAGTCAGTGGCGCCGCCTGGGCATGCAGATAACGCTGCTGAGGACCATGCAGTATCAATTCTTCTTCGAGTGACCCCTTATGTTCCAGCGCCCTCTGAACAAACCGCTGCAGTTCCGCTTGCCGGATCACCTCTTGAATCGGTCGACCGGCTAGCAGTGTGGTAGAAACTTCGAACAACTCAGAGGCGGCACTGTTCATGCGGATTATCCGCTCAGAATTGTCAACCGCGACTAAACCCTCGAGCATACAACCGAGGATCGCTTCAATTTCACTGCGCTGCCCCGTTTCCCGTTCGATCAAACCCGACAGCTTAATCGCCATCTGATTCATCGCCGCCGCCAGACGACAACTCTCTTCGGAGCCGGTCTCTTCGAGGGTGACGGCAAAGTCCCCTTGGGAAAAACGTTGTGCACCGGTGGTCATCTGCTCCAACGGTCGGCTGATCCGCCGTGACAAGTACCAGCTTATCGGTGCCGCCAGCAGTGCGATCAACAAGCCACCGCCCGACAGCTTCCAGTAGATTGACTGAAAAGTCTTGTCGATGTCGGCAAGCGGCATGGCGGTCCGTACGCAGCCTATCAATTGGTCCTGCTGATAAATCGGCAGGGCCGCATACATCAGTGTCTGGCCAAGGGTGGTACTGAAACGGGTGGAAACCCCTTCACCGCCCGCAAAAGCGACAAGAATTTCCGGCCGCTGGCCATGATTGTCCATCAACCTTGGATCTTCGTCAGAGTCGGCCAACACCCGACCATCGGCCAGCACAACAGTTATCCGAGTTGCGGAACGATCGCCCAGGCGGGTGATTATATTCGTTAACCAGAGCTGTTGATCTTCATCAATGTCGCCGATTAACTGTTCGGTAATTAACTGGGTCCGCGCAAGGAGATCTTTACTGGTCTGCTGATAGTGTAAATTCCGAAGTTCGGCCAGCACAAACCAGCCTACAGCCAAAATCACCAGCTCTGGTTAACGAATATGATCACCCGCCTGGGCGATCG
>CALZLE010000055.1 GCA_945788205.1 uncultured Desulfuromonadales bacterium | reverse complement strand
GTGACCGACCGACCAGAAAGACCCGATCCTCCATCCGCACAGCAACAATTAACACGTTGAGATTTTCGATATCTTTTAACTTGTGGGCCAGTGAAGAGATATCACCGACGTAATAATCGATCGAAGCGTAGGTAATCGCAACCTCGACACCGTTGATTACTTTTTTCTGACACGATTTAATCAGCTCATTGAGCAGCTCGATCTGCTCAGGGGTCATTTCTCGAATCAAAAAATCAGAAACTGTATTGAGATTGGCACCATGCTCTAGCAGAAAAGCTGCTGCCAGATAATCGCGTGGCGTGGTTCCGGTAAACATTAAATGCCCGGTATCTTCATAAAGACCGAGCATCATCATCGTCGCCTCATCGGGGGTCGGGACGATTCCACGTTCGATAAACAGGTGGGTTAAAATTGTGGTTGTGGCACCGACCTGCTCGATATGTTCAAGTTGGCCAACGACCGTTTTCTCATCTGACGGATGATGGTCGTAGATGTGAATTTCAAGTTCCGGATTGTCGAGGATTGCGGCGAACGGTCCGATACGTGCCGAACTGCGAACATCAACAAGAATCAGCCGCGTGACCTGATCGAGATCAATATCGCGGGTCCCTTTTACGCCATAAGCATACAGGGTGCTCTGCAGCAGAAAATCACGCAAGCCACGTTCCTGACCGCCGGGAAATACCAACACTGCTTCGGGGTACAATCGCTTGGCAGCGATCATCGAACCGAGGCAGTCGAAATCAGCGTTGACGTGAGTTGCAATGACATCCATAAACTGGACCTGTTATACCTCCAGAGTGCCGATCAGATCGTTAATATCCTCTATCCCCTCGTACTGACAGAATTCTTCCAAACCGTCGATAATCGTTGCCATAGCGTTAGGGTCGACAAAATTAGCCGTCCCGACCTGCACTGCTTTGGCGCCGACGATCAAAAATTCGAGCGCATCCATAGCGCGAGAGATGCCACCGATACCGATAACCGGAACCTTCACCGCCTGCACCACTTGATGTACCATCCGCACTGCTATCGGCCGAATTGCCGGGCCGGAAAGGCCACCAATGGTATTGGCGATCCGCGGCTTGCGGGTTTTAACGTCGACCGCCATGCCGGTCAGGGTGTTAATCAAGCTGATGGCATCGGCGCCGGCATCCTCAACCGCTTTTGCTGTCACCTGGATATTCGTCACATTCGGTGTCAATTTGACAATCAACGGCTTACTGGTCTTTTTCCGCACTTGTGAAACAACTTCGTGTGCTGCGCTCGCCTCGGTTCCAAAGACAATCCCACCATGTTTAACGTTCGGGCAGGAAATATTCATTTCCAGACCAGCGACACCCGGCACATCCTCCAACCGAGCAGCGACCTCTACATACTCTTCAAGAGTGTTGCCGAAAAAATTGACAATCACCGGCGAGTCGAGTTGTTCGAGAAACGGCATCTTGTGTTGAATAAAAGCGTCGATCCCGACATTCTGCAGCCCGATGGCATTGAGCATACCACTGACTGTTTCACAAATTCGTGGAGTAGCATTGCCCGCCTTCGGATTCAGTGAAAGGCCCTTGGTTACAATTGCACCGAGACGATTTAAATCCAGAAAGGGCGCATACTCTTCGCCATAACCAAAGGTTCCAGAGGCCGGCATAACCGGGTTTTTGAATTGCAAGCCGGCAATCTCAACGGCCATTTTAGGTCGCGTCATTTTTACTGTCTGTCCTTTAGTTTCTGCCATTAGACACACCCTCCACAATCAGCATCCCGCTTTTCTAAACGACTCCAATCCAACTCTTCAGCGTTAAATACCGGGCCATGCTTGCAGGTGCAAAGATACTGTGGATTTTCATCACTATGACCGACACCCTTGACGACGCAGCCGAGACAGGCGCCGACACCGCAAGCCATTAAGGCTTCCAGTGAGACCTGCAGAGAGGTACCGCGACTGGCACAGATTTTCTGTACCGCATCAATCATCGGCATCGGTCCGCAGGTATAAACCGAAGCGTTTGGATATTTATCCAGCTTTCGCTCCAACACCTGGGTGACCAGACCCTCTTCGCCGAGGCTGCCGTCTTCAGTGGAAACATAGGTCTCGACACCAAGCCGCTCAAATTCAGTGACAGTGATGATGTCATCGCGGGTGCGCCCCCCCATCAGCAGACGGACGTTGGAGTTCGCAACCATCTTCTCTGCCAGCATATACAGCGGAACCAATCCAATCCCGCCACCGACAAGAATTTTCTCTTCATCCGGCTCGCCAAGATCAAAACCACGACCTAATGGGCCGAGCAACTCTATCCGGTCACCCTGATGCAGCTCTTGCATGATTTCGGTACCGCTGCCAACGACTTTGTAAATCAGCTCGATAAATTCTTTTGGCGGCATCCCATCACAATCGGGAGCGACATATCCAGCCCGGAAAATGCCGAAGGGTCGGCGCAGCAAAGGCGGCAACGAGCGCTGGACCCGAAACATGACAAACTGACCCGGCTTAGCCAAGCGATTATACTCCGGCGCCAGTATCTGCATCCGATAATAACCAGGGGATATTTCCTGATTCGACAGGATAATTGTTTTATGATTTTTCACCCAACGCCTCCTCAAATATTGGGACTGAACCGATAACTCACTCGACAACTAAGCGTTGTCAAAATCAC
This sequence comes from uncultured Desulfuromonadales bacterium, assembly GCA_945788205.1. Lineage (GTDB taxonomy): Bacteria > Desulfobacterota > Desulfuromonadia > Desulfuromonadales > Geopsychrobacteraceae > Malonomonas. Next base: position 5,519 of record CALZLE010000055.1, on the reverse strand, counting down.
GCACCATCAACAGCGCATCTTCTCCATCACGATAATAGCCAGCGCGAACCGTATCGGCAACAAAACCTTGCTGCTGATACAAAGCAATCGCACTCGCGTTACTCGTCCGTACTTCCAGCCAAGCACGATCAAGACCGTCCTCAGCACAGATGGCAAAAACATGTTTGAGTAACTGCCCTGCAATTCCCTGTCGGCGAAAACTGGGTGCTATTGCAATATTGAGGATCTGCAACTCACCGACGATCAACCAGTAGCAGAGGTAACCTGCAAGCTGCTCACCGGCCCAGACCACCTCAACGCCAGCAATCGGATTATCAAATTCCTGCTGGAAATGATCAGCCGTCCAAGGGTGCGGATAGCTTTGCCGTTCAATTTCAAGAACTTCTGGCAGATCTTTTTCCTGCATGGGCAGAATACGATATTTATCTATCGGCATGCTATTTAATTAGAGCTGAAGTTTAAAGATTACGTGTTAGAATTCAGTTGCTGAAGCGACCAAATCCACTGCCCGAAAACTCAGAAAAGTGGCTATCCAGAGTCGTTCTAGCACAATTTCCAGGCAGGATACAGACAATAGATTTTTCATCCCGAAAAGGCCTCCTTCGGCGATTGACAAAGTTAGTCACGGGTGGTTTAATGTCCGGCCATTTGGATATTAAGGAGTGTAAAATTGAGTAATAAAAAGCCGATTACCTATAAAGATGCTGGTGTAGATATTGACGCTGGCAACCACTTTGTCGACATGATCAAGCCGTTGGTCAAACAGACGACCCGGCCCGAAGTGTTAACCGATATTGGTGGTTTCGGCGGACTCTTTTCTCTAAACAGCAATAAATACAAACGGCCGACCCTGGTTGCCGCGACTGATGGTGTCGGCACCAAGCTGAAGTTGGCCTTCATGATGGACAAGCACGATACGGTCGGCATCGACCTGGTTGCGATGTGCGTCAACGACATTATCGTCCAAGGTGCCGAGCCGCTCTTTTTCCTCGACTACCTGGCCACCGGCAAATTAGCGCCGGATGCCGCTGTAGAAATCGTTAAAGGAATTGCCGAAGGCTGCAAACAGGCCGGCTGCGCCCTGCTCGGTGGTGAAACTGCAGAAATGCCTGGCATGTACGGTGGCGGCGAATACGATTTAGCCGGTTTCAGTGTTGGTGTTGTCGACAACGACAATATCATCGACGGTTCCTCCATCACCAAGGGCGACCAGATCATCGGTATCGCATCGACCGGCTTGCATTCAAACGGCTACTCACTGGCCCGCAAAGTGTTCCTCGAGTCGATGCAACTTGATCTTAACGACAAACCGAACGATCTCAACCAATCCCTCGGCGATGAACTGCTGACGCCAACCCGCATCTACGTAAAAAGCATCCTCAACCTGATGCGTGATTTTACGATCAAAGGGATTGCCCATATTACCGGCGGCGGCCTGCTCGAGAATCTGCCACGAGTTCTACCGCAGCAGTGTAAAGCAATTATCGAGCGCGACAGCTGGGACAAACCAGCTATTTTCGAAATGCTTCGTGAGGGTGGGAATATCCCTGAAGAGGAAATGTACCGAACCTTCAATTACGGCATTGGCATGACGATTGTGGTCCCCAAAGATGAGGTCGATGATGTTATTGGCCGGCTCTCAGGACTGGGAGAAACAGCCTTTTTAATCGGCGAGATCAAACAGGCGAAAGAACCTTCCGTCGTTCTCTCCTGATAAGGAATTTACAAGATGTCGGCGAACAGAAAATTGAAGCTTGGGGTCCTCGCTTCCGGTGGCGGAACCAACCTGCAGTCAATTATTGATCAATGCCAACAGCAGAAGATCGATGCTGAAATCGTTCTGGTGCTCTGTAACAATCCCGCCGCCGGGGCGCTGCAACGCGCTGAAAATGCAGACATACCGAGCCTCTGCATCAACCATCGTGACTTCCACGATCGCCAGAGCTTCGATCAAAAAGTTGTCGCTGCGCTGCAGGAAGCAGGCGTTGAACTAGTCGTGCTGGCCGGATTCATGCGCATCATTTCCGAAGTTTTTGTTGACGCTTTCCCGCAACGCATTATCAACATTCATCCAGCGCTACTCCCAGCGTTCCCTGGCCTGCATGTCCAAAAGAAGGCCCTTGAATACGGAGCCCGTTTTGCTGGCTGCACAGTCCACTTTGTCGATACCGGAGTTGACACAGGACCGATTATCATGCAGGCCGTCGTACCGGTCTTAGACGACGACACGGTGGAGACGCTTTCTGCCAGAATCCTGCAACAGGAGCATCAGATTTACCCAAAGGCAATCCAGTTGATCGCGGAAGAGCGTGTCTCAATCGTAGGACGTCGGGTACACATCAATTCAGCTGCTGCTCCCGAAACTGCATTGATCAACCCACCACTCTAGGCTAGCTATGGCGAAAACGGTTCTTGTCAGCAGTTGCCTGCTCGGCTTACCAACCCGCTATGACGGCAGCGACAATTACAGCCCGGTGGTTGCCGAATATCTCCAGCGACACAAACTCATCCCAATCCCTGTGTGCCCGGAACAATTGGCTGGCCTGCCGACCCCACGTCGCAAATGCTGGTTTATATGTGGAGATGGAAATGACGTCCTGAATGGGTGTGGATCTCTCTGTGACGAAGCGGACAACGACATGACTGAAGCCTTTTCCCGCGCAGCTGAAGAAACCTATAAAATCGCGGAACTGACTGGCTGCAAACTGGCAATTTTAAAACAACGCAGTCCCTCCTGCGGCACCAGCCATATTCACCGAAATGGCGAATTACGTAAAGGGATGGGCGTAGCAGCAGCCAAGTTGCAAAAAGCAGGTATCAGGGTCCTTAGTGAAGACGATTTAGAAGCGAAATAGAGCCGAAAAATAATTGCATCGACCAAAAAAACGTGTTAATAATGCGCGTTCGAAACTTTCAGGAGGATAGTGAAGATGGCCAGAGAATGTGAAATCTGCGGGAAAAAGCCCGTTACCGGAAATAATGTCAGTCACGCACACAACAAGACCCGTACCGTTTGGAAGCCAAACTTGCAGAAAGTCCGGGCAGTACAGAACGGTTCGGTTAAAACCATCAAGGTTTGTACCCGTTGTATCCGTTCCGGTAAAGTACAAAAAGCTGTCTGATAATTTCAGTCACAAAAGTCATTAAAAAAAGGGATGGCCACTATAGGTCATCCCTTTTTCTCGTCTATTTTCAGTTCTGATTATTTTCCGCAATAAGCAATCGCATCAATCTCAACCAAAGCTCCCTTTGGCAAGGCTGCGACCTGAACCGTAGCCCGCGCTGGAGCAATACTGACACAATACTCAGCATATATTTCATTGACGATGGCAAAGTCTGCCAGATCAGCAAGATAGATTGTCGTCTTTACAACAGATCCGAAATCAACCCCGGCCGCAGATAACACCTGCGTCAGATTATCGAGCACTTGCCGCGTCTGTTCCGCTACGCCACCGGCCACCATTTCACCGCTGTCGGGCAACAGTGGTATCTGCCCAGAACAGAACAGATAGTCTCCAGCTCGCAGCGCTTGTGAATAGGGTCCGATAGCTGCCGGTGCTTTCGTGGTTTCAATTTTTTCCATCTGAGCCCCCTTTGATCTTTACATTTAGTTGCGAAGACGATCGACCCGATAAACCCCTTTAACCTTTTTTACTTCCCGTACCACTCGATTTAAATGTTCCAGATTCTGGACATCAATTTCGAAAAGGTTACTGCCCCGCTTGTCGCCGCGTGAAAAAACACTGGCGCTGACGATGTTTGCATCTGCATCGGTGATCGCACCTGAAATTCCGACCAGCATCCCCTTCTGATCACTACAGGAAACCTGAATTTTAACCGGCCGCGAGGTTTTGCGCTGCATATCCCATTCAACATCGATTCGGCGATCAGGGTCACTGGCCAGAACCTGCGAGCAATCAACAGTATGGACCGTCAGACCACGACCACGCGTCACAAAGCCAATAACCGGTTCCCCCGGCAAAGGATTACAGCAATTGGCAAAGCGCACCATGACATCATCGATACCATCAATTCGGATGACACTGCTCGGCTTTTTCCGACTAAACTTGCCAAGCACCTTCTCCAGGGTACCAGGTTTGCCAGGGGTTTTAATTTCATCTCGTGGCAACACATGCGAAATAACCTGCCCAGCGGTAAGTTTTCCGTAACCAACGGAGGCAAAGATATCATCTGCCTGCTTATAACCAAGATCGATGATTGCTAAAGCGAAGGTATCGAGGGCTTGTGCTCGCTTGAGGCTATACTGATGTTTGCGCAGCTCTTTTTCAACCAACTCCCTGCCAATGACGATACTCTTCTCGCGCTGTTCAGCTTTGACCCACTGACGGATCTTATTGCGTGCCTTTGACGTTTTAACAAAAGAGAGCCAGTCTTTACTGGGGGTATGATTTTTCGACGTTATAACTTCGACAATATCCCCATTTTCCAATTGGGTTTTAAGCGGACAGAGCTTGCCATTAATGCGCGCACCGACACATTGGCTGCCTACATCAGTGTGAATCGCATAAGCAAAGTCGATTGGACTGGAGCCCATCGGCAGCTCTTTTACATCACCGTTCGGAGTAAAAGCATAGACCTCTTCAGGGAAAAGGTTGATCGCCGACGTTTCGGAGTACTCGCGTGAAGTACTAACATCCTGCTGCCATTCAAGCAGCTGACGCAACCAACCAAAGCGTTGATCGTCACGGCCAGTGGCCGCAACAGCCCCCCCCTCTTTATATTTCCAATGGGCGGCAACACCTTCCTCGGCAATCCGGTGCATCTCGCAGGTCCGAATCTGCACCTCCATCCGCTCGCCAAAAGGACCAATCACTGTGGTGTGTAGCGACTGATACATATTTGCCTTCGGCATGGCGATATAATCTTTGAACCGGCCGGTAATCGGCTTCCAGGTCGCATGAATCAGACCAAGAACCTCATAGCACTCACGCACTGAATCGACCAGAATTCGAAAAGCGGTTAAGTCGTATATTTCGTCGAGATCAACTCCGGTGCGCTCCATCTTTTTATAAACAGAATAAAAGTGCTTAAAGCGTCCGGTGACATCGGCTGACAACTCATTTTCTTGCAACAACTCGCGGATGCGGTCTCGAATCTGTTCGACATAGCGGCTGCGCTCTTCTTTTTGGGCGGTAATGCGGCTCGATAAATCAGCGTATTTTTCTGGTTCAAGAAAACGTAATGCCAGATCTTCCAACTCACTTTTAAGCCAACTGATCCCCAAACGATTGGCCAAGGGAGCATAAATTTCGAGGGTTTCCCGTGAGTACTCCACCTGTTTGGACTGCTCGCAAAATTCCAGTGTCCGCATATCACTCAGGCGATCTGCAAGATAAACCAACAACACGCGTAAATCACGGGCCATGGCAATAAACATCTTGCGAAAGCTTTCGACCTGCTGTTGATTGCTTTTTTTATAGGGAATGCTGCTGATCTTGTCGCCAATTTCGATGAGTGAAAACACCTCATCTCCAAATTCTACAACAAGTTCTTCTTTG
>CALZLE010000054.1 GCA_945788205.1 uncultured Desulfuromonadales bacterium | reverse complement strand
GAGTTTTTCCGCCCAAGCTGCTATGTGATCATTGGGCCAACCTATTGGTCTCTTCCTGGTTGTATTTCTTTGGTTTATGCCCGTGGACCCTCGGCACGCCGGACCGGTCGACAGTAAATCCGGTAATTACTTGGCCAGATTCAAATCTTATATAAGAATATTCAGGGTTTCCATGTCCGCAACATGCGTGCTCAACACCTGGGAGTGTTCCTAAACATCCGTCGTGTCCTTCAATTGTGTTTGCTAAGCCACAATTTACGCAATGTTCTATCCATTTTTCACCCTTCATGGTTAAACTCCTTTCTGCAACAATCCGCCGCTGATCGCTATTCGTTGCTGGCAACCTGACCCATAACAACTCCCCCGCATCCGGTGCGCTTGGCAGCCCTTGGCGGGCGGTCTCGACCATTCCCTGTCCCCACCCATGTATCTCATCGGCCATTTCGTCGCTGATCACTAGGTTAAACACCGCGCCCTGACCATTTTCTTCTCACAGTCGATGCGACGGTGAAAGACCCTGCTCCTACAACTCCAGGCAGCCCTCGATAATCCAGCGCAGAATGCCTTGCTTAGACTGGAGCAGCCGATCTTTCAAATCTTTATCCTTAGGGCGGAAGCGGCCAGCCTTGAGGACTGACTGGTTGCGCTGCTCGATTAACCTGGCGCGGGAGATTTCGTGAAGAGGCCTTTTCGCACCAACTATATTTTTTCCTCTTTTTATTACAGATGGAATTACTGACCGCTTACAGAATTTGAAAAAGGAAGGATGCCGGTGAGATTGAGGCAGAATGAGGAGAAAATTTTGCTGATATACCATTCAAATTTTTTGTCTTTAAATTCACAGACCAGTTTATTATCAGCCACTTAAGGTTCCCAGCCCAATTGGTATCAAATAATGAATATTTGCACTAATGACCCTTGCTAAAGAGAACATCTCTTTTATGATTTAGTCTATCCGTATACATATGGCAGAGTGGTTTGAATATGACTGAAAAGTTTTCCAGGATATTATGGCTGAGTCTTTTGGCCCTGATACTGGTTTTAGGGTACCTATGGGTTACATTTTTTCCTAAAGAGCCAGGGACCAGAACCTCATCTAACTCAACGGCGCTGCCCGAAGTGTACAAACTCTCTCTCGGGCACGATCATGTCACCAGCAGTCCCCACCACCAAGCAGCGTTAAAATTTGCAGAACTCGTTGAAACCAGAAGCAATGGCCGGGTTCAAATAACAGTTTATCCCAGGCAACAACTTGGCACCGGTCATCAAATGGTGGAACAGCTGCGCGAAGGATCCCTCCCAATTGCCCTTTTACCAACGGCCAGGCTGACCGGCATTGCCCCGATCATGCAATATATCGATCTGCCGTTTTTATTCCCCTCCAGAGAGGATGCTTATGAGTTATTGGCCGGCGAAATCGGAAAACTGCTCTTTGACAAACTGGAACCACTTGGGATCATTGGCTGCGCATTCTGGGATAGCGGGTTCAAACAGCTTACTGCCAACAAGCTAATTCGGACACCGGCAGATTATGAAGGTCTGAAAGTTCGGGTCATGAAAAGCCCGATCATCAGGGCGCAGTTCGAAGCCTACGGCGCCCAGGCGATTCCGATAGATTTCCAACAACTCTACCAGGCCCTTAAGGATGGCGTGGTCGATGCGCAGGAGAATCCCCTCATCGGCATCGCGGAAATGAAATTGTACCAGGTGCAATCGCATCTCACCTTAAGCAATCACGCCTACCTGACGTACCTGTTCATGTGCAGCAAGAAGGCCTTGGAGCAGCTCCCGGAAGATATCAGAGCACTCATTATTGCAACGGCAAAGGAAGTCACGCTTTATGAGCGACAACTATTGCGAGCAATGGAAAAGGGATACTTAGAAGCGATAACAGATGCTGGGATTGAAATCCACACCCTGACCGAGGTGGAACGCCAGGCCTTTCAACAATCGACCCATCACATCCGCAAAGAATTTCGAGAGCGAATTAACCGAGAGATTATCGATAGAACTGAAACACTTCTGACCCTTAAACACGGCCCCGGTGAAGATCTTGCCATTGGTCTTAACGCGGACCTGTCTCTTAGTGCGGCGATGATCGGCGTGGCAATTAAAAGGGGAATGGAGCTTGCTGTTGCGGAACTCAACGAAGCTGGCGGAGTCCTTGGCAGAAAATTGCGGATCATAACTCTTGACCATGCCGGCATCAGTGCCCGTGGCATCGCAAATGTCAACAAACTGGCCACAATAAACAACCTTGTCGCCATTATGGGAGGCCTTCACAGCTCAATCGGTCTCGCCGAGCTTCCCGCTATCCATGAGCACAACCTGATCTACCTGAGTCCATTTGCCAATGCAACAGAGCTCGTTGAAAATGGTTACCAGCCGAACTATGTTTTCCGGGCCTCACCTTCAACCGAAGAGACCTGCAAATTCCTGGTCGATGAAGCACTCAAGAAAAGCACGCAACTCGCCCTGCTGCTGGAGAACAACGAGTGGGGCAGAAGTAATCATAAATACATGCAGCAACGGCTTTCCAACTACGGCTTGAGCCCTGCAATCGTTGAATGGATGAACGTAGAACAAAAGGATATTTCTGCGCAAATTGCCGCTATTATCGACAATAAACCCGGGGCGATCCTGCTGGCGGTCAATCCGAGTGCGTCCGTAACGGCAGTTAAAAACCTCACTGCGAGCAATCCGGACATCCCCGTTTTTTCTCAAATGGGGGTCGCCAGCTTCGCATTTTGGCAAAAAACCCGCAAAGAACTGGAAAAACTTGAGCTGCATTTCAATCAAACGTTTACTTTTCTATCAAAACAAAATACCCAGGCCCGCAAACTGGCAAAACAATATTCAAAGGCATACGGATCAGATGCGTCGCAGCATGGCATACAGGTCCCTATGGCTGTGGCTCAGGCTTACGATCTGATTCACCTTTTGGCCCTGGCAATCGACAAGGCGCAAACACTTGAGCGCTCCGCTATCCGCAACAGCTTGGAAACACTTGAGAGTTACCAGGGGTTAATAAAGAACTATCATCCGCCATTTACTCCACTCCGGCATGATGCCCTCAGCAAAGAAGATATTTTCCTGGCCCGCTTTGACAGGCAGGGTAATATCGTCCCGGTTGTGAACAGATAGATCGAATGAAAAAAACCACGATCCAAAAAGATTTTACAACCAAGATAGCCCTCTTCGTCATTACCATGATGGGGACTATTCTGATTGCAGTAGCTGTGATGATGACAAATGCCCTGCAAGGGGAACATCAACGCTCAATGGCTGCGGAAGCTTATTTTCTTGAGGAGGTGCTGGAAAATTATCTCTCCTATCAGAAGGAAAATATCGTCAGCCTTGCGCAAAATGACTTTATCATCAATAGCCTGGTCGATGTCACTGGCAGGGAGAAATACCTAGCGACGTTGATAGACGGATTTATCAAGGCCAGAAAAGTGGCTGCGGTGACCGTGGTGGACTTTGAGGGCAAGATTATCCGCGCCAACACTGCATCACCTCCGGATTATCTGCGCCAGACCGATCTTCGTTCCACACTGGAGTTGGGCCGACCAAAGCTTGAACTGGCACCTGGACGTCAACGGTTCATCTTCATTGAACCGATTTTTTATTATCAAACCCCCCAGGGCGCCCTGATCATGGAAATTGAATTTGAAAGGTTCGGTTCTCAGGCAATCAGCTATAAGCAGGACCTTTCATATCGAATTTTCCAGCGGGAAATCCCGATCTTTGTTGCCCAGAATCAGCCAGGAGACTATCTCACCATCAATCATGAATTCTCACCCGATGCGATACATCTTCGCCAACTGGGGCTTCACCTGGAGGTCGGAATTCTGAAATCGTCTTATCTCGATCTGGTCGAAAACATCCTGCTCTGGTTAAGTCTGCTGGGGTTGATTATTCTCATTTTATCGGTGCTATTGGCAGAAAGAGTTGCGAGTCGATTGGTGAAACCGATCCTGACACTATGCGAACGCGTCAAAGAGAAGGATATTTTTTGTGATCAGGCCCATGGCCCCCTCGGAACCAATAATGAATTGGAAGACTTGGCGGAAGCCTTTGACGAGAGAAATATCCGCCTCAGAAAAGCAAGAGAAGACGAGCAAAAAGCCGAGCGCAAAATAGCCTTGGCTTTTGAGCGATTCAAGGTGGTCATGGATGGCATAGATGCACTGGTATATGTAGCTGACATGGAAACCTATGAACTTCTCTTTATCAACAAATTCGGCCAGGAGAAATGGGGGGAAGGTGTCGGCAAGCCCTGCTGGCAATATTTGCAGAAAAATCAGTCTGGGCCCTGTTCTTTCTGCACCAATGACAAACTCATTGCCCCCAATGGACAGCCAAATGAAGTTTTCGTCTGGGAGGCTCAGAATACCCGGGACAACAGATGGTACCAGTGCCGCGATCAGGCGATCAGATGGACCGATAACCGATGGGGGAGGATGGAGATTGCCGTCGATATAACGGAACAAAAATACACAGAAATGGCACTTGCCGATGAAAAAGAGCGACTTGCAGTCACCTTGCGCAGTATCGGTGACGGAGTCATTACCACCGACACCGAAGGGAATATCGATCTGATAAACATGGTTGCTGAACGGTTAACGGGCTGGCGTCAACCGGAAGCAAAGGGGAAAAAGCTGACAGACGTTTTTAATATCATAAATGAAAAAACCCGCCAGCCCTGTGAAAGTCCGGTCGAAAAGGTAATGTCGACAGGTCAGGTTGTCGGTTTGGCAAATCACACAGTGCTTGTTGCCAGGGATGGCAGAGAGATGACTATCGCTGACAGTGGGGCACCTATTCGCGATCGGGAAAACCATATCATTGGTGTCGTGCTGGTCTTTCGAGATGTCACAGAGGCTATGCTCCTGGAAGAACAGGCAGTTAAATCGAAGAAGCTTGAGTCGATCGGTGTCCTCGCAGGCGGCATTGCTCACGATTTCAACAATATGCTGGCAGCTATTCTGGGCAACATCAATCTATCATTGACAGATAAGTCCTTATCCTCAAAAACCATGAGAAGACTTGCCGAAGCGGAAAAGGCGGCTCTTCGGGCAAAAGGACTCACTCAGCAACTATTAACTTTTTCAAAGGGCGGCGAACCGGTCAAGCAGACGGAATCAATCAGTGAGATTGTACGGGATTCGGCGAATTTCATCCTCCATGGCAGTGAAGTGGTATGTCGTTATAATATACAGGAAGATCTCTGGCTTACCGAAGTGGATAAAGGTCAGATCAGCCAGGTTATTCAGAATCTTATCCTTAACGCAAAACAAGCGATGCCGGCAGGTGGTGCCATTGCGGTCAGTTGTGAAAATGTCGCCTCCCTCCCCGTCGATATTCCCTTACCCCATGATTCCTCCTATATAAAAATCGCCATCAAGGACTCCGGTATCGGAATTACCAAAGAGAAACTTGATAAGATTTTCGATCCCTATTTTACGACCAAGGAAGAAGGAAGCGGACTTGGGCTTGCCATTACTCACTCCATTATCCTCAAACACAATGGCCACATTTCGGTGCAATCAATCTCTGGAGAAGGGACAACCTTCACCATATTCCTGCCGGCAACAGAAGTAGACAGGGGCCCTCAGGTGCTTGCCGAAAAAGCAACTGAGGATCAGGTCAAATCCGCAAACATATTGGTCATGGATGATGATGAACAGATTAGAGAGATGTCCAGGGAAATGATATCAAGCTTAGGGCACCAGGTGATTCTGGTCAAAGATGGCGAAGAAGCCATTCATACCTATGAAAAGTACCGCAGCCAGAAAGACCGCATCGATATCGTTATTATGGATCTTACGGTCCCTGGTGGGATGGGAGGGAAAGAAGCGGTTCAGAAAATCATCAAAATGGATCCGCAAGCCAAGATAATTGTTACCAGTGGTTATTCCAACGATTCTATTTTAGCGAACTACCAAGATTACGGATTCTGCGCAGCAATCGTAAAACCGTTTCTCTTGACCGAACTCTCGCAGGCGCTTCACCGGGCCCTGTGCGAATAGTTTCTTGAATTCAATCACTTTGAGAATAAACTATTGACCCATAAAATTATGCTTTTCCAGTCAGTTGGCATCTGTAAATGGGATTTCATTTCTGTCTGGGAAAGCATGTCCGCCGGTATCCTCCAAAACAATGCCACTGGAAAACTTTCAATTTGATGGAATTAATCGCATTCATGACTTGATTGGTCGTAGTTCAGTGATAATAATGTAAATAGGTTGAGAATCCCCGACAAAGCCAACCTCTCTGTGAGGAGGGGGCGGAAAGCGGCGGGTCTTTTTGAAAGAAGATGGCCGAGCTGCCGAAGGATATTAATTATTCTAACGGTATGCTCGGCTTTTTTTATTCGGG
>CALZLE010000053.1 GCA_945788205.1 uncultured Desulfuromonadales bacterium | reverse complement strand
GTAAAGGCCTTTACGATATCCATGGTCGATCCGTCCAACGAGTAGCAGGGAACGTAACCGAACAGGAAGGGTCCAAGGTAGAGAAATGTGGCAAATTTGAAGGCCGAGAAGGCGGTCTTCCACATGTTCGCTTTGGCAATCGTTGCCCCAGCAAATGCAGCGATACAAACCGGCGGTGTAATGTTGGAGTCCTGCGACAACCAGTAGACGATCATGTGTGCAGCCAGTTCGTTCACGCCCAGGTGGGTCAAAGCCGGAACCGCGACCACGGCGGTGATCAGGTAGGCGGCAGTAACCGGTACGCCCATCCCTAGAACCAGCGAAGCCAGGGCGATCAGGAAAATGGTCATGATCAGTGATCCACCCGCCATCTCGATAACGATATCGGCAAAGGTGAGGATCAGGCCGCTGTAAGTTAAGACACCGATGATGATGCCGATGACACCGACGGTGGCGCCGATTTTCAGGCTGCTTTCAGCCCCCTCCCGAGCCGCTTCGAGGAACTGCTTCGGTCCGATGCGGGTATCCTTACGGAACCAGGAGACGATGATGCAGGTGAGCAGGCCAAGGATTGCAGAATAGCCGGGGGAGTAGCCGTAAAGCATGAAGATGGTGATCGAGACCAACGGCAGGGTGTAATACCACTCCGACTTGAGAATTTCCATGGCACTGTGTTCAGACTTTTCACCAACGATGTTGTCTTTTTTCGCCTCGTAGTGAACCATGACGAAAACGCTGAAGAAATACATGATTGCTGGAAACAGCGCGACCAGCATGATGCGCGAGTAAGGCTCACCGGTCAGTTCGGCCATGATGAAGCCGCCAGCGCCCATGATCGGCGGCATGAACATTCCACCGATCGATGCTGCCGGTTCGATGCCGCCAGCGATGTGAGGTTTGAACCCGGCTTTTTTCATCATCGGAATGGTAAAGGCTCCGGTTGATACTGTGTTGGCGATGGCGCTACCGGAGATCGAGCCGAACAGGCCGGAGGCAATGACGGCCACCTTGCCGGGACCACCGATCTTGTGGCCGACTGCGGCGAGCGGGAAGTCGATGAAGAATCGCTGCGCACCGCACTTTTCCAGAAAAGCGCCGAACAGTACGAACAGCAGAATATAGGTTGCGAGAACGTTGGCCATGATGCCGAAGATGCCATCGCTGCGGTAGAAGATTTCGATGCAGAGTTCTGGGAAGGTTGCCCCGGCATGGGCAAACAGGTCGTGGACATGGGCTCCAAAGACGCCGTAGGCAAGCATCATGGTGCCGATGACGACAAAGACGTTGCCGACCACCCGTCGGGCTAGTTCAACGCTAATAAGCACACCGACCACTGCCATCCAGGTATCGAGTTCTGTTTCGGCGCCGGTCCGATAGTTTATTACTTCGAAATTGGCGACCCAGTAGCTCAAGGTGACAATTGAGGCGACGATCAACAGGTAGTCAAGGATCCGTAGCCAGATGTTTTTCGATTTGTACAGCAGGAATACCAGAACATAAGTAATGATGACATAGATGCCACGGTGATACTGGGTTGCTGCCGGAGCGATGACTGCGGCGTAGGAATAAAATAGCAGCAGTCCCATAGCACAGATATCAAATATGATTTGCTCAAATCGTTTCAGCTCTTGATACACGGAAAACCTCTGGATCGTTATGGGTTGATGATGGTGAGGAGGAACACGAAGCAAGGAATAAAATGGAAGCGATTTATTCGCTGCTGCCTGTTCCCAAAATTCTCAGTCTACACGACTGGCAAACTTCGGGGCAGGGGGGTGACCCCTGCCCCGAGTAGATACTCAAGCGGCGATATTAGAGAACGCCTTTTTCTTTCCAGAATTTGGTAGCACCTGGATGCATTGGGGTAACGATACCGTCAGCGCCTTTTGCAACTGACATGGCCTTGAAAGTTTTCTTCTGAGCGACCATATGTGCCAAACCTTCGTCGGTGAAGACCGCCTTGAGCATGTTGTAAACAACATCTTCAGGAACGTCTTTGTTGGCAACCCAAAGAGCCGAATCCTGGAAAGACGCTACGTCTTTGTCGACACCTTTATAGGTGCCAGCCGGGACAGAAAGCTTGCCAAAGTAGGGGTACTTGTCATAGAAGCCAGAAGCAGTGGCGTCAGCACCGAGATCGATCAGCTCGATGTCGTTGGTCTGGGCAGCCATAATGACAGCACCCGATGGGAAGGCGGTGAACAGCCAGAAAGCGTCGAGCTGATTGTTGCCGAAAGCTGCAGCAGCGTCGTTGTAACCCATGGCATTGCGCTCGATGGTGTCCCAGACACCCATGTGGGTGAAGAAGAGTTCGCAGTTAGCGAAGGCACCGGAGCCGGCATTACCAACGCCAACCTTCTTGCCAACCAGATCTTTCGTTGATTTGATGCCGGAACCTTTTTTGACCACCAGCTGTGCAGGAGCGCCATAAAGGAAGGCAACGGCTTGAACATTCTCATACTTTGCCGTGTCGTTCTTCAGCAGACCGTTAGCTCCGAGATAGACATGGCCAGAGTAAACAGTCCCGAAGGCGACTTTGCCTTTGTTGACGTTACGCAGGTTGGCGATCGAGCCGCCTGAAGACTGGGTTTTGATGGTGACACCATCTTTTGCCATGTCCTTGATCGGTCCGTAAACCTGCATAGCGTTGGCAACGGTCTGGAAAGTGCCACCAGCTGGACCACCGCCAAAGACATAAAGCTTGGCCATTGCGGGCATGCTGAAGGCGAGGGTTGTTACGATAAGCAGTGCTAGAATTTTTGCGACTTGTTTCATCTGTTACGTCCTCCGAGATGTGAGTTTTGAAGCAGCAGATCATAATGTAAAAACAACATTATGGTTGTGCCTCAGATAAAAAAAAGTGGTTCATTCCCTTCCTGAAAAAATTACCTCTCAAGTTCTGCTGAATATGCCAGAGCATCTTTAATCGCTCCTTGCAGAATTATTTGCAGATCACTCGGCAGCTCTTTCCAAAAGGTTGTCACTGCCAGCATCCGTAATTTAGCGTTTTCCCCTTTGATCAGAGTAAGGTCCGTAGAGTTGAACCTGTTCTCATCGAACTGTACATCGTTTATGACGATTAGGTGTATCTTGCTGCCCAGTTGTTTTTCGGTCTCAAGCAGATCGAGAGATGCCGGACGCGAATAAATATTGGCAGCGAGACGCGTGTCCGTACGTTTTTCAATCAGCTTTTCTAGATAATCAACGACTTTAACTGCTGTTCTTTCACTTGACCCTATCAATAGCAAGTTGATTGATATCGGTACTTCTTGGCTGGACACCGAGGGCGTGTGTAGTAATAATGCAAGCAAAAAGAATGCTACGCTGACCCGGCGCCACCTCGTAACGATTCCCCATCCCGCGTTGCTGGTTTTCATCTTTAAAGACAATTTATAGAAGCCTGACTAAAATACTATTATATGTTTATCACCTCTCTCAAGTATGGCAAGTATGATGCCAGCAATAGAAACACGTTATTTTTTGAATCGATGACGTAGAATCAGTGAGTTAAGAGTCTTTTTGCGGTTGTTATGAAGAAACTAATCTGCCGGGCTGGCTACTATTAACCGCTAGTGGCTAGGATTGGCCAGGTGTGGTTATCGTTGCTGTGGTCGTTAGAACCTTGTTATTTTTTTGCGATGACTTGTTGGCGAGAGGCTGTTGTCTGTTGGGGGAGCTCACTGTTCGGTTTGGTCAAACAGCTTGACATGCCATTACCGCTAGGGAAAGATGCGACCCTTTAGTTGTCAGTAGGGGATTTCGAGAATGGTCGAACAGGTATTTACCTCGCCAGCAAAAATAAATTTGTGTTTGCATGTCCTTGGTCGGCGTCTGGATGGTTATCACGAGCTGGCGATGGCGATGCAACGGGTTAATCTCTACGATCAGATCCGGATTGAGGTGACTGCGGGCGATGGAATTCAGGTCGAGTGTGATAGCTTGGCTCTGGCTGATGGTGAGGAAAATATTGCTGCATGCGCGGCACGCTTGATTCTGAAGGAGGCGCAGCTTGAGCGTGCTGTCTGCATCAGCATTGAAAAAAATATCCCGGTCGCTGCAGGCCTCGGGGGTGGTTCGTCAAATGCTGCGACGGTGTTGACCGGCATGAATCAGCTGCTCGTTCTAGGAATAAGTATAGAACGTTTGATGGCGCTGGGAGCTCAGTTGGGGGCTGATGTTCCCTTCTTTATTCATGCTGCTCCAGCCTGGGCAACAGGCACTGGAACTGAGTTGCAACTGTTGCCGCCGTTGCCCGAAGTTGCCTATCTGTTAGTCAATCCCAAAATTGCGGTTTCAACTGCCTCGGTTTACCAAAATTTACAGTTGACAAAAGGGGGCGAACTGGCTAACCTTCCGAGGTTTTCTGTGGTGACACGGGAAGATCTTTGTGCCGCTTTGCATAACGATCTGGAGCGAGTTACTTTAGAGCGCTACCCACTGCTTGCAGAGATAAAGCAGTTGTTGCTGGATAAGGGGGCTGCTGGTTCCCTGATGTCTGGTAGCGGGGCAACGGTTTTCGGAGTTTTTCCGGATTTTGCGGCGGCCACTTGTGCTGCAAAAGAGTTGGCTGAGGAGTATGACTGGTTATTCTATCCGGTCCGGCCAATCTGACGTTGAAGTTTTAAATGATAACCCTGAATTAGGGTTGACAGCTGTTGCCGTTCCGGTTAAAAACTCCGGGTCGAAAAACAGTTTATATAAAGTCAAATATTGGGGCGTCGCCAAGCGGTAAGGCACCGGATTTTGATTCCGGCATTCCCAGGTTCGATCCCTGGCGCCCCAGCCACTAAAATAACTCGCACGTTTCGGAAGGGATCGAAGCGGAGCGAG
>CALZLE010000052.1 GCA_945788205.1 uncultured Desulfuromonadales bacterium | reverse complement strand
TGTGGCTGTTATACTGGCCATTCAACTTATATTATTGCTGAAATTTTGAGAAATAATAATTATGAAGGGGCCTTCCACATTTTTGACTCTTTTGAAGGGGGCTTGTCCGATAAGCTGCCTGAAGATAAAGAGGAGCGTTATTTAGAAACAGAAGAACAAATTCTTGCAGAAAAAATGACTTTCCGCTCCCGCATGGAAGATGTTGCAACCTCTTTGTCTGAATTTGACTTCTGTCAGTTTTACAAAGGGTGGATTCCAGAGCGATTTACCGAGGCTGAAAGTCATCGGTTCTCGTTTGTTCACATCGATGTGGATCTCTATCAGCCGACTCTGGATAGTCTAAGATTTTTTTTCCCGCGTCTGGAAAAAGGCGGTGCGATTGTGGTGGATGATTACGGTTACACCCACTTTCCTGGTGCGACCAAAGCTTTCGACCAGGTTTTATCGGAAAATGATTTTTCCTTTTTTTATGCAATTCCTACGGGTGGCGCATTTGTCATCAAATAGCCGGCGTAATTTCGAGTCGCCGACAATAAAGTCGGTTTCAGGGGAATACGGAAAGATCTGGAGGACACATGCTAAACGGTAAATCGGTTCTGATCACCGGTGGGACCGGCTCCTTTGGACAGAAGTTTGTGGAAACCCTGTTCAAGTGCTATCCCAAGGTGGAGCGGGTGGCGATCTTCTCCCGTGATGAGCTAAAGCAGTTCGAGATGGCGCAGCGCTTTCCCAAGAGCAAGTACGACCAGATCCGTTATTTCCTTGGCGACGTCCGGGATAAGGATCGGATCAAGCGGGCTCTCGAGGGGATCGATATCGTCATCCATGCCGCGGCCCTCAAGCAGGTTCCGGCCGCCGAATACAATCCCTTTGAAGTTATTAAGACCAACGTCTTAGGGGCCCAGAATGTCATCGAGGCCTGTTTCGATCTGGAGGTGGAAAAGGTCGTTGCCCTCAGTACCGATAAGGCTGCTGCACCGATCAATCTGTATGGCGCGACCAAGCTCTGCTCCGATAAACTGTTTGTCGCTGCCAACAATATGAAGGGTAAGCGGAACATCAAATTATCGGTGGTACGCTATGGCAATGTCCTCGGCAGTCGCGGCAGTGTCATCCCTTATTTTCTGAAAATGCACAAGGAAAAACAGCCAATTCCGATCACCGATGAACGAATGACCCGTTTCAGCATCACTCTCGAGGAGGGGGTCGAACTGGTGATGAAGGCTCTCGATGTGATGTGGGGTGGCGAAATTTTCGTACCGAAAATCCCCAGCGTGCGGATTGTCGATTTGGCCGAAGCGATCGCCCCAGGGGGCAGGCATGAACTCACAGGGATTCGTCCCGGTGAAAAGATTGACGAGGAGATGATCACCGAAACCGATGGTCCCAGCACCATTGAGTTTGCCGATTACTTTACTATTTTACCCTCGATGAATTTTCTCGATACCGAGGCGCTGATGAAGGCTTATCAAGGCCGGATGTGCCCATCTGGCTTTAAATACAATAGTGGCAATAACAGCGACTGGCTGACAGTAGAGGAGATCCGCAAACTGGTTGCCGAATTTGTGGCTGAATATGGCGGATAAGACTTTTCTGCCTTACGGTCGGCAGCAGGTCGATGAGGAGGATATTGCCGCCGTTGTCCAAGTGCTGCGTTCCGAATGGCTCACCACCGGGCCGATGGTTGAGCAGTTTGAGGAAGCTGTGGCGAATTTTGTCGAAGCACCTTTTGCGGTTGCCGTCTCCAGTGGAACCGCTGCCCTGCATGCGGCCATGTTTGCCTTGAACATTGGTCCGGGCGACGAAGTTATTCTGCCCAGCATGACCTTTGCTGCCACCGCCAATGCCGTCGTTTACCAGGGAGGAACCCCGGTATTCGCCGATGTGGATCCCGCGACCCTGCTGCTCGATACCGCCAACCTCGAAGATTTGCTGACCCCTCGTACCAGGGCGATTATTGCCGTCGATTATGCTGGCCAACCCTGCAATTATTCAGACCTCCAACGGCTCAAGGAAAGGCATGGGCTGGCTTTAGTGGCTGATGCCAGCCATTCCTTGGGAGCAGAATATCGAGGAAAAAAATGTGGTGTCTGGGCAGATTTGACGACCTTCAGTTTTCACCCCGTAAAACCTCTCACAACCGCAGAAGGCGGGATGGTCGTCACCTCCTGCGGCGAATATGCCGAGCGAATCCGTCGCTTTCGGAATCATGGGATCAATCTGGATTATCAGCAAAGATCTGAGCAGGGCGGTTGGTATTACGAGATGACTGAGCTCGGGTACAACTATCGCATTTCAGATCTGCAGTCTGCTCTGGGGTTAAGCCAACTAAAAAAACTGGCAGGCTGGCTAAAAAAAAGGCGGCAAATTGCCGATATCTACCGTAAGGAGCTTGCCGGCCAGACAGTGGTCAGACCCTTGACGCAATTGCCGAATGTTGCTCATGGCTACCACCTTTTTGTCGTCAGGGTTCCGGTGAGTCAAAGAGCAAGGCTGTTTGCAGCTTTAAGAGCTGAGGGTATTGGCGTAAACGTGCATTATCTGCCGGTCCATCTGCAGCCATTTTATGGCCATCGTTTCCAGACCCAAAGGGGTCTTTGTCCGGTAGCCGAACAGGCTTATGAAGAGATCCTCTCCTTGCCGGTTTTTCCAGGGATGCAGGAAAAGGATGTCAAAAGGGTTGTCTCCTGCCTGAACGCATCTCTGTCATGAATCATCAGAGGATTTGACTGCTGATATCAGCTAGTGCCCTGTGCGGCTTGTCCTTTCAAGTCATTTTGAGCAATTTGGGCCGCTGGCAAGGCGCATCGACGCAGGCCTAGCCAAAGCTAAGCCGAGGAGAGGCAACGAAGCCAGCGGGAGAAAGGGCCAGAATTAATGGATGGAATTAACCGCACGGGTCACACCCGACAATTTAGGTATGAACGAAATGGATGCACAGCAAGTCTATCTGGCTCTTGAGCCAATTTGCCTTCGCCGGCGCTTGGAAATTGATCAGGTGCGCCGCTACCTAATT
>CALZLE010000051.1 GCA_945788205.1 uncultured Desulfuromonadales bacterium | reverse complement strand
TGCAAGTCGATCCGCAAACAGGGGAGTCGATTGTTTTTGCCAAGGGGCTGCGCAACACCGTTGGTCTAACCTTTTCCGCCGACGGCAAAACTCTTTGGGGAAGCGACAACGGCCGGGATATGCTTGGCGATGACTTGCCGCCGGATGAGATAAACCGTATTGAAGCCGCCGGCGATTACGGTTGGCCGCACTGTTTTGGGAAGAGCCTCCCCGATCCTGAAATTGGCAACAGCGCCCGTTGTGAAAACACCACTCCTTCGGCAGTCGACTTGCCAGCCCATTCTGCACCTTTGGGCATCGCTTTTGGAGATCAACTTCAGGCCCCAGCGAGTTATCGCGACAGTTTGTACGTAGCTTTTCACGGCTCCTGGAACCGTAGCGTGCCGACCGGTTATAAAGTGGTTCGCATTCCCTTTGCCGCAGGCGAGCCGGGAGTAGCAAAAGAATTTCTGTTTGGCTGGTTGAACGAAGCTGAGGCCTGGGGTCGCCCGGTTGCCCCGTTGGTTGGACCAGATGGGAGCCTTTATTTAAGCGATGATCGAGCCAATGCCATTTATCGGATCACCTGGAAACAACAGGAGTAATTGATGATGAAACGACTGCTGCTGATAGTGATTCTATTATTTCCGTGTCTGAGCTTTGCTGAAGTGAAAATAATCGAAGTTAAGCATCGTGTTGCCAGCGACCTCGAATTGCAGGTGCGTGGTTTGCTGGATGACGGGGAAAAAGTTCATGCGGCGGGTTCACATCTCGTTCTGATCGCTGAAGGGGAGACGCTTCAGGCTGCAGAAGAATTAATTGCGCTCCTCGACAAGCCGCTGCGAAACCTTCTGATAAGGGTCAGGCAAAGCGAAGAGCAACAACAGGTGGGCAAAGATGTATCGGCGACGGTTCATTACGGAGCTAGAAGTGGGACATCGAGCTCTGTCGAAGCCGGTTTCCGGCGAGGCAACACATCCTCTGCACAGGAACAGACCCTGCAACTGGTTGAGGGAGGGAAGGGCTTAATTGAAATTGGTCAGGAAATTCCTTTTACCGAGCAATGGTCTGCAGTAACCGGTGATAATATCGGTTACGCAGAAAAAATTGCTTACAAGACAATCTCAACCGGTTTCTGGATTTATCCGGTAGGGGTTGTTGAAGATAAGGTGCTGGTAGATGTTGAACCGTATATCACTCGTGCAAACAAAATGACTGCCGGTAAATCCCCACAAATCGACTACAGTCAGTTGCGGACCCGGCTACAGGTACCGATAGGGGAGTGGTATCCGCTGGGCAGCCATTTGATGCATCGGGATAAAGTGAGTCAGGCGATTATTTCCTGGCGCAGTAGTGATCGTCAGATTGATCGTCAACTACAAATTAGAATCGATCCAGCTGAGTGATTTTTCTTGACACTCCCGAGTCTATTTGGTACTTCAACGTGCACGCCAAAATGGCACATACGGCCTCGTCGCCAAGTGGTAAGGCAGTGGTCTGCAACACCATTATCACCAGTTCGAATCTGGTCGAGGCCTCCAAAAATCCAGAGTGTCAACCGTTAGGGTTGACACTCTTTTTTTTAGGTTGGTGATATGGAACTTTTCTCCGTACAAATCATCGCCCTGACACTGGCCTTTGGTGCTTTTGCCGGTTTTCTTGCCGGTTTGCTCGGAATCGGTGGTGGCGTTATCCTGGTTCCGCTCTTCCTGTGGTTATTTCCTTTAGCAGGGATCCCAGAACAAATCGTTGTGCATATGGCTTTTGGCACCAGCCTGGCAATTATTATCCCCACCTCCTTTAGTAGCACCCTTGGACATCGAAAACGTGGCAACGTAGATTGGCGCATCGTTAGCTATCTAGCGCTGGGAGGTATTGTTGGTGCGCTGATTGGCTCGACGATTGCCGCTTATGTGCCCGGTCAGCAGCTGAAAATTGTCTTTGGTTGTCTGCAAATAATCATCGCATTCAAACTTATCTTCTTTCATCCGTACCTTCCGCCGGAGCGTACCAATCAGCCACCTAAAAAACAGTCATTTTTAGTCGGCTTGGCTGGTGGCACCTTTTCTGCTTTTTTCGGCGTTGGGGGAGGGATTGTCGCTGTACCGTTAATGTTGATTATCATGCAACTGCCGATTCATCTGGCAGTTGGAAATTCCAGTGCACTGATCGTTGTCTCTTCTCTGGCGGGGACAATCGGTTACGTATTTCACGGATTACAGCAGCCGATTGCGGCACCCTTGTCGCTCGGCTATGTGAATGTTCTGGTCGCAACTGTGGTTGCGCCAGTCTCGATGGGCTGCGCGCGACTAGGTGTTAAACTGGCAACCCGGACCAGTCAAAAACATTTGATAAAGGCTTTTGCTGTGTTGCTGGTGCTTATCGGTCTCAGAATTCTTTTTAGTGGATAAAGGAGGCACCATGATTCGTCAAGCTTCCGTCGCCGGAAGTTTCTATCCGGCAGATTTTGCCCGACTCAATCAGGAGCTGGATCAACTGCTGCCAGCTGATGCTGTTCCTGAACCGGCCAAAGCGATTATCGCCCCGCATGCCGGATATGTCTATTCCGGTTCAGTCGCCGGTGAACTGATCGCCAATACCCGAATTTTAAAAACAGTTGTCCTGCTTGGCCCTAATCATCAGGGCTCAGGGCATGATATTGCTGTCACGGCAGCCGATAGCTGGGCAACGCCCCTCGGCAATGTGCCGATTGCAGAACGATTGCGCGAACAGCTGTGCAACAACATTCCAGAATTGGTGGTCGATGAACGCGCTCATCAGTTCGAGCATTCTTTGGAAGTCATGCTGCCGTTACTGCTCAGATGCCAGCCTGCGTTACAAATTGTACCGATTTCGTTGCGAGCCTTGAGTTATGAGGATGCCGCGAGCCTGGGAGCTTCCCTGGCAAAGGAACTGAATCGGGCCGGGGAGGATACTTTGTTGTTGGCCAGCAGCGATATGAACCATTTTCTCACTGCTGAAGTTACCGAAAAGCTCGACTTTATGGCGATTTCAAAAATGACCGCTTTCGATCCGCAAGGGCTTTATCGGACTGTAACGGAAAATCGTATCAGTATGTGCGGTGTTTTGCCCGCTGTTGTTGTTATGTGC